>NZ_JAUNVV010000145.1 GCF_030540645.1 Arthrobacter sp. | reverse complement strand
ACATCCAGCGGGATCCCCACCGGGCAGACAGCCGTGCATTCGCCAATCTGCGTGCAGCCACCGAAACCCTCGGCGTCGTGCTGGTTGACCATGGCCAGTGCCCTCTCGTGGCGTTCGGGCTGTCCTTGGGGGAGAACTCCCAGGTGGTTGGCCTTGGCTCCGGTGAAGAGCATGCCCGAGCCGTTGGGACAGGCGGCGATGCATGCCCCGCAGCCGATGCAGACGGCGGCGTCAAAGGCGCGGTCGGCGTTCTTCTTGGGCACCAGCGTTGCTGCTGCGTCCGGCGCCGACCCCGTCGGGGCGCTGATGTAGCCGCCTGCTTGGATGATCCTGTCCATGGCACTTCGGTCCACGATGAGATCCCGCAGGATCGGGAAGGATTCGGAGCGCCACGGTTCAATGTCAATGGTGTCGCCGTCGTCGAAGTGGCGCATGTAGAGCTGGCAGGTGGTGGTGAGCGCTTCAGGGCCGTGGGCGATCCCGTTGATGACCAGGCTGCACATGCCGCAGATGCCTTCACGGCAGTCGTGGTCAAAGGCGACGGGTTCGTCTCCCGCGGCGGTGAGCTGGTCGTTGAGCACGTCGAGCATTTCCAGAAAGGACATGTCGGGGGAGATGCCATCCACCTTGTAGCTGACCATCCGGCCGGCGGCGGCTTGGTCGTGTTGACGCCAGATGCGCACTGTGATGTTCATTTGTAGCTCCTCTGCGCCAGTTCGACGTTGTGATACTCGAGGTTTTCCTTGCGCAGCCGTGGAGGGGAGCCTTCGCCGGTGAATTCCCACGCCGCAACATAGGCGAAGGCATCATCGTTGCGCAACGCCTCGCCGTCGTCCGTCTGACTTTCGGTGCGGAAGTGGCTGCCGCAGGATTCCGCCCGGTGGAGGGCGTCGATACACATGAGTTCAGCAAGTTCGAAGAAGTCTGCAACCCGGCCGGCCCGTTCCAAGGTCTGGTTCAGTTCCTCATTGCTGCCGGTGACCTTGACGTTGGTCCAAAACTCGTCCTTGAGTGCACGGATCAGGCCAACGGCATGTTCGAGGCCCTCGGCGTTGCGTTCCATCCCGCAGTACTCCCACACGAGGGCTCCGAGCTCCTTGTGGAAGGAGTCAACGGTGCGGTTGCCGTTGATGGACAGGAACCGGTTGAGGCGTTCATGGACGGTTTCCAGCGCCTTCACTGCCTCCGGGTGGGAGGAATCTGCGGCGTCCGCCGGGTTTTTGGCGAGGTAGTCGTTGATGGTGTTGGGCAGGATGAAGTAGCCGTCGGCTAGGCCCTGCATCATCGAGCTGGCACCGAGCCTGTTGGCGCCGTGGTCGGAGTAGTTGGCCTCGCCGATGACGAACAGGCCGGGAATGGTGCTCTCCAGGTCGTAGTCAACCCACAACCCGCCCATGGTGTAGTGCACGGCCGGGTAGATGCGCATCGGCGCCCGGTACGGATCCTCATCGGTGATCTTTTGGTACATGTCGAAGAGGTTGCCGTATTTCTCCTCGATTGCGTCCCTGCCCAGCTGGGCCATGGCGTCGGCCAGGTCAAGGTAGACGCCACGCCCGCCCGGTCCCACCCCGCGCCCGGCGTCGCACTGGTTCTTTGCTGCACGGGAGGCCACATCTCGGGGGACGAGGTTGCCGAAGGCGGGATATTGGCGCTCAAGGTAGTAGTCCCGTTCATCCTCGGGGATGTCCTCTGGTTTCCGCGGGTCTCCGGCCTTCACCGGCACCCAGATCCGACCCTCATTGCGCAGCGACTCGCTCATCAGCGTCAGCTTTGATTGGTGTTCGCCGCTGACCGGGATGCACGTCGGGTGAATCTGGGTGAAGCACGGATTGGCGAACAATGCGCCCTTGCGGTGGGCCCGCCATGTAGCGCTCGTGTTGCACCCCATGGCATTGGTGGATAAGTGGTAGACGTTGCCGTATCCCCCCGAGGCGAGCACGACGGCGTCGGCCATGTGGGTCTCCAGCGTCCCGTCCACGAGGTCCCGGACCACCACGCCGCGGGCCTTTCCGTCGATGACGATGAGTTCGAGCATTTCGTGGCGGGTATGCACCTCCACCGTTCCGGCGCTGACTTGGCGTTCGAGGGCTTGGTAGGCGCCGAGCAGCAGTTGCTGGCCTGTCTGGCCGCGTGCGTAGAACGTCCTGGACACCTGCACCCCGCCAAAGGAGCGCGTGTCCAGCAATCCGCCGTAGTCTCGGGCGAATGGGACTCCCTGGGCAACGCATTGGTCGATGATGGCGGAACTGACCTCCGCGAGGCGGTAGACGTTGGACTCTCGGGAACGGTAGTCTCCGCCTTTGACTGTGTCGTAGAAGAGCCGACGGATACTGTCGCCGTCATTGCGGTAGTTCTTGGCGGCGTTGATTCCGCCTTGGGCTGCAATGCTGTGGGCGCGTCGGGGGCTGTCCTGGTAGCAGAAACTCTTCACGTGGTAGCCGGCTTCACCTAAGGTGGCCGCTGCCGAGGAGCCGGCCAACCCGGTGCCAACAATGATGACGGAGAGCTTGCGCCGGTTGGCAGGGTTGATCAGCTTGGCGCCGAAACGGCGGGCCTCCCACTGGTCCTGAAGCGGCCCTGCGGGGGCTTTCACATCCTGAATCGGTTCTCCCACCGTGAATAACGGCTCCATCAGCTCACCCATCCTGCGAAGATTGCCAGCGGCGGAACGAGAAAGCCCACCAGAATGATCAGCATGACAACGGTAGCCAGCTGGTTGAGGAAGCGTCGTGTGCCGACCGATTTGTTGGCACCCAGGGAAGCGAACGCACTCCAGATTCCATGACGCAAATGGAAACCGAGGGCGATGAGGGCGATCACGTAAGAGAGTACGACCCACCAAATTTGGAAACCGTTGACCATTCTTTGGTAAGGGCTCGCAGAAGCTCCGCCGGGCGCAATGACATCCACAGACAGGTGCAGCAGGTGGTAGATCACGAAGAGGCCGATGACGACCCCACCCCAACGCATCGTGAACGAGGCATAGGTCCGTTGGACGCCGCGGCGGTTCCTGGTGGTCTCGTATCTCCAACCACCCTTGCCTGCCGTGGCCCGGCGAGAGCGGTGCCACAGGATGAAGGCCGAAAAGATGTGGAGCAACACGCTCGCCAACAAAATCACGCGCAGTATCCACAACGCCCCGGCGTGCGGGAGCAGGGGCTGGCCAATCTCGCGCAAGTACGCGGCGTATCCGTCAAACCCCTGTTGGCCTTCGAAGACCTTCAGGTTGCCGTACATGTGGGCCAACAGGAAAAGGACCATGATCAGCCCGGTGACCGCCATTGCTGCATGTAGCGCTACCGATGACCGCGCTGCGGTGGAGCGCACACCGGCCACATTGCCAGTAC
>NZ_JAUNVV010000048.1:22487-26168 GCF_030540645.1 Arthrobacter sp. | reverse complement strand
ACGCCGGTGGCCGCCTACTGTCCCAGCGCCGCCTTGATGTCGCGTTCCACGGCAGCCAGTGCGAGTGCGGCTTCTTGGCGTGCGGCGGGGAGCTGATCCAAGCTGGAAACGTCCACGATGACTTCCAAATAGCATTTGAGTTTGGGCTCGGTGCCGCTGGGCCGCACGATCACCCGGGTGCTGTTCTCCGTCAGGTAGAGCAGGCCGTTGGTGGCAGGCAGCTCCGGGGTGCCCGTGGACAAGTCAGTGAAACGATTCACGGGGGAACCGCCGAGGCTGGTTGGTGGCTCCGTGCGCAGCCTGGCCATCATCGCCGTGATCTCGCCAACGTCCTCCACCCGGATGCTGAGCTGACCGCTGACATGCAACCCGTGCCGCAGAGCAAGGTCGTCCAGCACGTCAAAGAGGGTCATGCCTTTAGCCTTGAGCGCAGCTGCCATTTCCGCGACAAGCAGCCCTGCGGACATGCCGTCCTTGTCCCGGACCACGTCCGGGGCCACGCAATAGCCCAAGGCTTCTTCGTATCCAAATGTCAGGCCGGGAACACGCGAGATCCATTTGAAACCCGTCAACGTCTGAACATGGGGGTATCCGTAGCTGGTGGCAATGCGCTCCAACAGGCGTGAGGAAACTATCGAGTTGGCGAACACGGGCTCCGGGGCGGTGGCAGCCTTTGAGCGCTTCTTGCGGGCCCGCATGCCTCCAAGTCGTTCCTCTTTTCTTGCCTGCACACTGCCGCCGCGGGACGCCAGGTGCGCCCCAAGCAGGGCCCCCACCTCATCCCCGTGGAACTTGTGCCACTGGCCCGTGACTGGGTCGGGGGCGCCGATGGCTGCCCTGTCCGCGTCGGGATCATTGGCAAGCACGACGTCGGCACCCACCTCTTGTGCCAGCGCGAACGCCAGGTCCATGGCTCCGGGTTCCTCCGGGTTGGGGAAGGGAACGGTGGGGAAATCAGGGTCAGGGCGGGCCTGTTCGGGCACCGCATGGATGTCTTTGAAGCCGGCATCGCCGAGCACCGCCAAGGCCGTTTCATGGCCCACGCCGTGCATGGACGTGTGCACAATCCGCAGCTTCCGGGACGGGAAGCGGGCCTTGTCGGCCAGTGCCGTCACCGAGGCCTTGTAGCTGTCCAGCAGTTCTGGACCCAGCACCGTCCAGCCGTCAGCGGCGAGCGGGATGTTGCTGGTGTCACCAGCTTGCTCCGTCTGCGACACGGCCGCAATGTGCCGTGCAATCCGGGCATCGTGGGGTGCCACGATCTGTACACCGCGGGCTTCCGGCGCCACGGCCCGGCCGCCCAGGTACACCTTGTAGCCGTTGTCCTGGGCGGGGTTGTGGCTGGCGGTGACCATGATGCCGGCTTCGCAGTCCAGCTGCCGGACGGCAAACGCCAACACGGGGGTGGGGAGGGCCGTAGGAAGCAGGAAGGTTTCAACTCCGGCAGCTGTGAAAATGGCTGCCGTCTCCTGCGCAAACACGCTCGAGTGGTGACGGGCATCGAAACCGATGACGGCGCGCGGACTGTACGGCCCGGCGTCGTGCCTGGCAGCCAAATCGAGAAGGTGCGCCGCCACACCCGCTGCAGCACGGCGCACCACAGTGCGGTTCATGCGGTTGGGGCCCGGCCCCATGGCGGCGCGCAGCCCGGCCGTGCCGAACTGGAGTCCGCCGCTAAAGCGATCTGCCAGATCAGCAGCCGCCGTGGCGTCCGTGGGGGACTGGCCCACCAATTCACGCAACTGCGCAGCCATGGCCGGCTCGGGGTCCGTCCCGGCCCATTGCAGGGCGACCTCACTCAACGCCGCGGACTCGAGGGCCGTGTTTGCTGCTGAACTGCTAGAAGAGTGTTTCATCTGACCAATGTATCTGCAGACCGGGCCAGCATGCAGGACCGGGGCGGCACGCAGGATGGGGCCGGCTAGATTTTTGCGATGATGTCGGCCAGCAGCTGCGAAATGCGCGGGCCGGCGGCAGCACCGGCGGCCAGGACTTCTCCGTGGGACAGCGGTTCCGTGCTGATGCCAGCCGCCAGGTTTGTTACCAGTGACATGCCGAAGACCTCCATGCCGGCGGCCCGGGCGGCAATGGCCTCCAAGGCGGTGGACATGCCCACCAGGTCGGCCCCGATCCGTTTGGCGTACTGCACCTCGGCAGGGGTTTCATAGTGCGGGCCGGTGAACTGCGCGTACACGCCCTGCGACAGGGTGGGATCGACCTCCAACGCAACCGCACGCAGCCGGGAGGAGTACAAATCCGTCAAGTCCACGAACGTGGCACCCTCGAGCGGCGACGCTGCCGTCAAGTTGATGTGGTCGCTGATCAGCACGGGAGTGCCGGGCGTCCACTCCGGATTCAACCCGCCGCAACCATTGGTCAGCACCACTATTTTCGCGCCGGCCGCGGCCGCTGTGCGGACCCCGTGCGCCACGGACCGCACGCCCTTGCCCTCGTAAAAGTGCGTGCGGGCGCCCAATACCAGCACGTTGCGCCCATCGGGCGTGCGCACGGAGCTCAAGCTGGCAACATGCCCCGGGACTGACGGCGCACTGAAGCCGGGCACGTCCTCGGCCGGCACCACAGCTGTGGTTTCACCGATCAGCCCGGCCGCACCGCCCCAGCCTGATCCCAGCACCAACGCCAGGTCGTGCCGTTCAACTCCGGTGGCCTTGGCCAGAAATGCCGCCGCTGATGCTGCCAGGGCTGTAGGGTCCCCGGCCGGAAAAGTGTCTGAGTTGTTCATGTCACAAACATACCTGCCCGTGGCCGATCCTCCCGGGAACTGCGGCTGTTAGGAGGTGACACAGCAGACGAAAGTTGGTACCACACCTTAGATAGGCGAGAATGAACAACTGTGACCAGCGATCAGGATGCCTCCAAGCCCTTTGCCCTTCCCAGCCTTGCGATCCTCGGCGGCGGCCCGGGCGGTTATGAAGCCGCCCTCGTTGCAGCGTCGATGGGTTCCAAAGTGACTATCATCGAACGCGCAGGACTCGGTGGTGCAGCCGTTCTGACGGATGTGGTCCCGTCCAAGACGCTCATTGCCACGGCTGAGGCCATGAATCGCAGTGTTGAATCCACCGAGTTGGGTGTGAGCTTCAAAGCGTCCAAGGGCAACCCCAAGAAGGTCATCAAGGCCGACTTGCTGCACATCAACGAACGCGTCATGCGCCTGGCCCGCGAACAATCCACTGACATCCGCCGCGGCCTTGAATCCTTGGGCGTGAAGATCATCATCGGCACGGGTCGGCTGCTGGATAACCGCACCATTGAAGTGGACCGCGGTGAAACTCACGAGATCGTCAAGGCGGACGCCATCCTCATCTCGGTGGGTGCCCATCCGCGCGAGCTGGCCACAGCTCAGCCTGACGGCGAACGCATCCTGAACTGGACCCAGATCTACGACCTGGACGAGCTGCCCGAAGAACTCATCGTGGTGGGCTCGGGTGTCACCGGCGCCGAGTTCGCCTCCGCTTTCAACGGCCTCGGCTCCAAGGTCACCCTCATCTCCAGCCGCGACCAGGTGCTCCCCGGCGAGGATTCCGACGCTGCCGCAGTGCTCGAGGACGTCTTCGCCCGCCGCGGCCTGCGCGTACTTTCCCGCTCCCGCGCCGAGGCCGTCAAGCGCACGGACGACGGCGTGATCGTCACCTTGGGGGACGGCAGCACCGTCACCGGCTC
>NZ_JAUNVV010000048.1:6430-22387 GCF_030540645.1 Arthrobacter sp. | reverse complement strand
GCACGGACGACGGCGTGATCGTCACCTTGGGGGACGGCAGCACCGTCACCGGCTCGCACTGCCTGGTGTGCGTGGGATCCATCCCGAACACGACCGACATCGGCCTAGAAGCGGCGGGCGTTGAGGTCACCCGCAGCGGCCACATCAAGGTCGACGGCGTCTCCCGCACCAGCGCGCCCAACGTGTACGCAGCGGGCGACTGCACCGGTGTGTTTGCGTTGGCTTCCGTCGCCGCCATGCAGGGTCGCATCGCCGTTGCCCACTTGGGCGGGGACGGTGTGTCACCGCTGAAGCTGAACAAGGTTTCTTCCAATATCTTCACGTCCCCGGAAATTGCCTCGGTGGGCGTTTCTGAAGCCGACATTGCCTCCGGCAGGTGCCAAGGCGACGTAGTCAAGCTGTCGCTGAAGACCAACGCCCGTGCCAAGATGCGCAACGTGGACGACGGTTTCATCAAGATCATCGCCCGCAAGGGCACCGGTACTGTCATTGGCGGCGTGGTGGTGGGAACTGGTGCCTGTGAGCTGATTTTCCCGATCGCCTTGGCCGTGGCGCAGAACCTGCACGTGGATGACGTTGCGAACACGTTCACGGTGTACCCGTCCCTGTCAGGTTCCATTTCGGAAGCTGCCCGCAGGTTGCACGTCCACATGTAGGCTGGCCGTCCACATAATGGCGCCGGTTGTCCAACAGGTGGACAGTTTCGCTAATGTAGGCTCATGACAAAATCACCCGCAGGCCGGGGCGGAACAGCTGCCCCGGCCCGTCGAGAGACATTCTCCTCGCGAAGACTCTTCATCCTCTCAGCCATCGGCTCCGCCGTTGGCCTGGGCAACATTTGGCGTTTCCCGTACGTCGCCTATGAAAACGGCGGCGGCGCCTTCCTGATCCCGTACCTGGTTGCGCTGCTGTGCGCCGGCATCCCGCTGCTCTTCCTGGACTATTCCATTGGCCACCGCTTCCGCGGCTCGGCCCCGCTGTCCTACCGGCGCCTGCACCGCGCAGCCGAACCGATTGGCTGGTGGCAGGTGTTGATCTGCTTCGTCATCGCCGTCTACTATGCCGCTATCATCGCCTGGGCCGCCATGTATACGTGGTTCTCTCTGACGAAGGCCTGGGGGGATGACGCGGAGGGCTTCTTCTTCAACAACTTCCTGAAGTCCGCCGACCAGGCGGGGCTGTCCTTTGACTTCGTCGCCAAGGTCTTCTTCCCGATGCTGGCAGTATGGATCGTGGTCATTGTGATCATGGTAGCCGGCGTGAACAAGGGCATTTCACGGGCCAATGCCATATTCCTTCCGCTGCTGATTGCCATGTTCGTGATCCTCGTGGTGCAGTCGCTGTTCCTGAAGGGTGCCATGGTGGGCTTGAACGCGTTCTTCACCCCCAACTGGGCCTCCCTGCAGGATCCCTCCGTGTGGGCTGCTGCCTTCGGCCACGTCTTCTTCTCCCTCTCCGTGGCCTTCGGCATCATGGTCACCTACTCCTCCTACTTGAAGCGCAAGACCGACCTGACCGGATCGGGCATGGTTGTTGCCTTCGCCAACTCCGGCTTCGAACTGCTCGCCGGCATCGGTGTTTTCGCGGCTCTCGGTTTCATGTCCGTGGCCTCCGGACAGGCTGTGGAGGATGTTGCCTCCGGCGGCATTGGGCTGGCCTTCGTGGCGTTCCCGACCATCGTCTCCGAAGCGCCCTTCGGTGCTGTGCTTGGCGTGCTGTTCTTCGGCTCCCTGGTGTTTGCCGGGCTGACCTCGCTGGTCTCCATCCTTGAAGTCATCGTGGCCGCATTCCAGGACAAATTGGGGTGGAGCCGCAAGGCAGCCACGCTGGTGGTCACGATCCCCATTGCGCTGATTTCGCTGATCCTGTTCCCGACCACCACCGGCATTCAGCTGCTGGACACCTCGGACGCGTTCGTGAACCAGTTCGGCATCCTGGCCTGCGCCCTTGTCACGGTCATTGTGGTCACGGCCGGGCTTGGCAGCCTCCCGCGCCTGCAGCGGCACGTCAACAAGACCTCCACCATCAAGATGGGCGTGGTGTGGCGCGTCCTGGTCGGCGGCGTTGTGCCGGTGGCCCTGGGCTACATGCTCATCAGCGAGCTTCAGCTCAAGAGCGCAGAACAGTATTCCGGTTATCCGGCATGGTTCAACGGTGTCTTCGGCTGGGGCATGGCCGCTGCTCTGATAGTGGGAGCACTGCTGCTCTCCTTGATTCCGTGGGGTGAGAAATCCAAACTCAATGATCCCGAGTATGAAGAGTTCAACGCCGCCGAAGTTCTTGAGGGCGACATCGACAACAACAAGATTGAGGTGAACGCATGACCCCGGTAGCCATCACCATGATGATCATTGCCTTGCTGACGGTGTGGGGCGGCTTGGGCCTGGCCCTGTGGAACCTCTCCCGCCACCCTGAAGAAAAAGAAGACCAGGTTCTGGAAGAAGTTTCGCAGGAGCTGTAATTCGCGGCGACGTTTGGTGACGGTAGCCAAACTGATTGATTTCCCCGCACGACGGCGGGAGGTGCCCCTCGCTGGGAGGCACCTCCCGCCGTCGTACGTTTATGCCCAAAACAGCGGCGGGCAAGAGGTGGGATGTCCACATATTGACAACAGCTGTCCATTAGGTGGACAGATTCGCTATTGTTGGTGGTCTGACATCACGAAGAAATAGCCGTGCAGCCGTCCTTGGCTGCGGTGCGGCGCAAGAGAAAGCTGCCTCATGAGTACTCCCCACAAAGCTGGGATAGTGGAGAACCCGCCAGCCAATAGCAAGGGCCGCGTGATTGTGGCAAGCCTCATTGGCACCACCATCGAGTTCTATGATTTCTACGTATACGCGACAGCCGCGGTGCTGGTGTTCCCGGCGCTGTTCTTCCCGAACGCCACAGGTTCCGTTGCCTTGCTGAGTTCCTTCGCCGTCTTTGGCGTGGCCTTTATTGCCCGGCCCCTGGGCTCGGTGGTGTTTGGCCACTTCGGTGACAAGATCGGCCGTAAGGGAACCCTCGTAGCGTCGCTCATGACCATGGGCATCGCCACGTTCCTGATCGGTTGCCTGCCCACGGCGCTGGTGCCCGGCTGGACCATCTTGGCCCCCGCGATGCTCGTCGTCCTGCGCTTCCTGCAGGGCCTCGCGCTGGGTGGGGAATGGAGCGGCGCCGCGCTGCTCGCCACCGAAAACGCTCCTGCAGGAAAACGCGCCATTTGGGGAACGTTCCCGCAGATGGGCGCTCCGATCGGCTTCATTTTGGCCAATGGACTGTTCCTCTGGATAAGTTTTGCGTTGACGTCCGAGCAGTTCATGGCATGGGGTTGGCGCATTCCGTTCCTGCTCAGTGCCGTCATGGTCATCATTGGCCTGTGGGTCCGCCTCAAGCTGGTGGAAACGCCCGCCTTCCAAAAGGTGATCGATGAAGGCGAAGTGTCGAAATTGCCGGTGGGCCGCGTCTTCAAGACCAGCTGGCGTCCGCTGATCCTGGGCACGTTCGTCATGCTGGCCACCTACGTGCTGTTCTACCTGATGACGACCTTCACGCTGTCGTACGGCACCACACCGGCAACGCTGGAAGCAGCCAAGGCCAAAGCGGCAGCCGCCGGCAAGCCCATGTCCGCGGACTCCATCGCCTCATGGGTTCCAGGGCTCGGATTCACCCGCAACGAGTTCCTGATCATGCTCATCATCGGCGTGGTCTTCTTCGGCATCTTCACCCTGGTCTCCGGGCCGCTGGCGGAAAAGTACGGCCGCCGCAAGATGCTGCTGTGGGTCACCTCCGGCATCATCGTCTTTGGTTTCACGTTCGTGCCCTTGTTCGGTGCAGGCACCGCAGGCGTGATGACGCTGCTGATCCTGGGCTTCACGCTCATGGGCCTCACCTTTGGCCCCATGGGTGCGCTCCTACCGGAAATGTTCCCCACGAACGTGCGGTACACCGGCTCGGCCATCAGCTACAACATGGCCAGCATTCTCGGTGCAGCCGTGGCCCCGTTCATCGCGGTGGCGCTGTGGCAGTCCGCTAATGGCAGTCCGGTACTGGTGGGAATCTACCTCTCCGCCATGGCTGTGCTGACCTTGATTGCGCTGCTGATCCTGAAGGAAACCCGCGACCTCGACTACACGTCGAACATGAGCTGACCCTCTCTTGACGGTAAAAGGCAGGTCCCACCCTCTCCGGTGGGACCTGCCTTTTACTTATTTTTCAGCCTTCGGTACCGGCCGCCGGTGGCGTTGAGTGTGCGGACTCAGGGCCGGAGGGCGGGGCCTCCGCCGTGGACGGGCGAATCGAGGTAAATCCGGCCCAGTGCTGTCCAGGCTGCACCGTCGTAGGTGGGGTGGGCTATGTTGAGCGTTTCCGCCCGGTCAAGGTTGGTGTGTGCTCCGGCAGGGTCGTTTGCTGCTGCCAGTGCGGCAGCCAAGGCGACATGGAAGATGGGGGTGTTGCTCGGCGGACAGTGCTGGATCGTTCAGGTTCAGCGGGCTTCCGTGCAGGCTGGCCGCAAGGGTGGCGGCACTGTTCGCGGCCATGGCAACATCTGCGGGAAGGCAGGATTCGCCCATGCGCACCGGCACCCTTGCTGGTCAGGCCACGGACCAAGCAGCAGAATCCGTCCGTGCACTGTCATGGCGGTGAGCTTGTTCATGATCTGCCCGGCCAAGATCCGTCCGTCCGCGGCGAAGTCGGTGCGTCCGAAGATGGTTCCTGCCACTGTCAGTGCACGGGCAGCGTCCAGGTCGGCATCGCTAGCGGGAGATGAATCCACGACTGCACCGTTGCCCCAATGCCAGGCAAGGAGCCTGTCACCTCGCATCAGATGGGCCCGTGTCCAGTCCCAGATTTTTTGGAAGGTTTGTTCATCGCCCACGGCTGCGGCAATGAGCATGCCGTATGCCTGGCCTTCGCTGACGGTGTCATTGCCCTGGTCGCTTCGCACCACGCGCCCGTCCCCGTCCACCCAGGTGAGAAGAAATTCCGACGCTGAGTCCCGGAGAGCCTGCTGCGGGCTCCGGCCTGGGGCCTTGTTCTTCTCGTAGCCGTTTCCACTCATGGGTTGCGGCTCATGAGGCTGGGATGTGCTGAGCCACGCCGCCATGGTGGAGGACGTTCCCTTGGGTGGGCCGAGCCGCTGGAAATTTGTTCCGCGGCCGACGTTGCAGGGCATCCACCCTGGCCTGGAGGATGCGGGGGCTGAAGGGTTTGGCGATGTAAGCATCGGCCCCTGCCTCTAACACCAGACACACGTCGAGTTGATCGTGGCTTGTGCTGATAATGAGGATGTAGGTGTCGCTGAATGCCCGAATCTGCCGGGTGGCTTCCAAACCGTCCATGCCGGGCAGGTGGAGCTCCGTCGTTACGAGGTCAGGCTGGTGCTTCCGTGCGAGCTGAATGCCCTCGCGTGCCGTCGACGAGGCGTGGACACGGTAGCCGCTCCCTTCCAGCAGCGCAGTCAGGAGTTCCCGCAGTTCAGGATCGGTTTCCATGACGACTGCTGTCAACTGCTCATTCATCGTGTCCACTGTGTCAGTTCCGTGACGCTGTGCCCGGAAGGGCGTAGCCGACTGTCACGGTGTCCAAAATGGTTTGACGGGTGAAAACGCCGGTACCCGGAGCTGTTTCGGTGAGCAGGTCAAAAGTGAAGATGATTTGGGTGCTGTGTGCGATGGGATTGGCCGGGAGTACCACTCCGGAGGAGTAGGAATACGGCGGCTCAGCGGCGAAATTGCCGGTGTCGTTGGCAAGAACCTTCCCGAGGGCGGTGGCGTTGAACCTGGTGACCTCAATGGCTCCTCCGTTCGTGGAGCCGTCCAGATGGGCGCTCAGACGGATTATTGGTGCGTCATCAGGTGTCAACGCGGCCGGATTGTCGCTCATCCAGTAATTGATGATGAGGTGCCGGGACGCAGCTCCCAAAGTATGGGTGACGGATCCCCGACTCAAGTCCCCGCTGACGGGAACCCAAGCCGGTGCCTTCGGTGCTGGCGTTTCGGTGCTGCTTTTCGCTGCCGGTGCAGTGGACGCTGCTGGACTGCCGCTCGCTGTCGGGGCAGCACGTTGGACGAGGGCGGCTTTCTGAACAGAGGGGGCGCCTGTGGCGCCGGGCAACCCCGGAACGGAGCAGCCGGAGATGGCCAGGACAGTCGCCAGCGCGATGGCGCTGAATGTGGTCCTGGTGAGCAGGCGGTGTGAGCTGGTTGAGGGGGTCATCTTGTTGTCCTTGCCGGAGTGCCGAGCGGAACCGCGGGAAGCACGGGCGGTGGCGGTGGGCTGTGTCTGTAGCTCTTCTTGGGCGCCGGAGCGCATGGATTCCTGCCGGCTGAGCCGGTGCGACGCCGGGCTCATACGTGGAATCCGTGGTGGTTGCGGAGGGTCTTGCGGAGCATGAATGCCGTCTGCACCATGGTGGTGATGTACAGCACGGGCCACCCAATTGAAAGGATCCCGGACTGGATGCTGACAGGAAGCTGCAGCCAGGCGAACACCATGCCGGCGCTGACCACCACGAAAACCACAACGGGCATCAGGTACGCACTGCCGGAACCACGTTCTGCTTGCGCCTGAGCGGCCCAGTTGTCCGTTTGGGCTCCAGTGAAGAACTTTGCCCAAGCCCGCACGAAATGTCCCATCCGAAGCCACAGGTATATTTCTGCCGGCAGCGCCACAAGTGCGAACGCGATGTCCTTTCCTGTTTTGCCCTGGATCGACACTGCAATGCGGAGGTTCAAAATCACGGCAACAATCGGTGGGATCAGCCACAACGGATAAAAGACATATGCGTGGATGCTCAGTGACGCAGCCAGAAGTGTGATGAAGGATATGCGGGTCAGGATGTTGATGACCATCGAGGCGTTCTCACTCCACCGCAGCCTCAGGTTCGGGTGGAGGGGTTGGCCCGGGGTGTTGCTGCGCTGCCCGGGCCACATCAGATCGATGGCCCCGTAATTCCATTTGACCTGCTGGCCGTCCAAGGCCCGCAGTGTGTTCATGCCACCCACTGAAGCGCGGGCGCGGGCAGAGATTTTCGTGGCATATCCGAGGTTCTTGATCTGAAGCGACAACAGTGAATCTTCCACTTCGGAGTCCTTGACCCAAGGTGTGGACTGTCGGTTGTCGATCATGACATTTTTCAACGCCTCCATCGACAACAGGGAGCACTGCCCGCCCAGCACGGCCATGTTCCTGCCGCGCAGAAGGTTGTCCATGTTGAACGCAGCGAACTGGGCGCGTTGGCCGGCGGTGAGAAACTTGGCCGTGAAACCACGCGTCTGGGGTTCCGCGACGGTGTAGATCGCGGAAATCCCACCAATGCGAGGGTCACTGAGGATTTCCTCTTCCAGTTGCGCAACAGCATGGCGGTCAGCGACCGTGTCCCCGTCCACGCCCAGAAAGTAGTCGTAGTCATCGCAAACCTGCGTGAAGCCGTAGTTCAAGGCACCGACCTTTTTGTCCTTGTTCGTCCCAATGTCATGGACAAACACCTCAGTGCGGTACATGGTGTCCTGGTAAACGTTCTGGTGGGGCCCGGCGAATTCGCGGGCCACGTAAAAGGTTTCATCGGTGGAGTTGTTGACGACGACGTGGATGACGTCTGGCAGGCGGGTCTGCATCAGCAGGGCCTGCAGAACCTCCGCGATGCTGGCCTCTTCGTTGTATGCGGGAATCACGCAGGCGATGGTTGTCCGGTTCGTCTCGTGCTGATGCTCCTCTTGCTGAAGAACGGACAGGTAGTCGGACTCCATGCGGTCTTGGATATGTGCAGTCACTTTAATGCTCCATTTGCTGTTCAGGTTCGATTGATTCCAACTCTGTACCTCAATGCTTAACCTCAGCCAAAGATAGAGCCTGAAATTCGCTTAAGATTTGCCCGCCAATTAAAGATTCCCTCAAGTCCCGCCCCAAGCCGTTTGACACCCACCTGGGCATTCACGCTGACGGGGGCAGGGTACCCTGGCCAGACGCGCCCTTACTTGGCGGCGAAGGAGGTGACGTTCGCGGCCGAAATTGTGAATGAAGAGACGGCCCCTGCCTATGCGGCGGTAATTGTCCCTGCAGGCAAGGCCGGCACAGTTATCACGGACACCGTGTACGAATTTTCGTTAGTGACGTAGACGTGTGCTCCATTTGGTGACACCGCCACTCCCATCGGCCTCAGCCCGACGGGGATGGTCGCCGACACCTTTTTGGTGGCCACATCAACCACTGACACCGTGTTCGAAACAGAATTGGCGACGTAGAGGTGTTCCCCGTCGGGGGAAACAGCCACCGAGGACGGGGCGGTCCCGACGGCGATGGTTGCCGAGATCGCATTGGTGGCCGTTTCAATCACGTTCACCGCATTCGGACTCGTGGTGGCGACGTACACATGTGCCCCGTCGGGGGAGACCGCCGCCGAGGAGGGGGCGGCCCCGCGCACGAACGGGATGATGGCCGAAACCGTATTGGTGGCCGTGGCAATCACCGACACCGTGTCATCGCCAGCGTTGGTGACATATACATAGGCCCCATCCGGCGTCACAACAACCGCGTCCGGGTAAACCCCGACGGGGATGGTGGCAGAGACCGTGTTGGTGGCCGTGGCGATCACCGACACCGAGTTCGAACGGTAGTTGGCGACGTAGACATGGGCCCCATCCGGCGTCACGGCCAACCCCCACGGATAGGCTCCGGTTGTGATGTTCTTGACTATCAAGTTAGTAGCTGTATCGACCACAACCACAGTATTGACATAAGGCCTAGTGACGTAAAGGTACTTCCCGTCAGGCGACAGGGCCACCTCATAGGGGTTCCCCCCGACCGCAATGGCTGACACCGTGTTGCTGGCCGTGGCAATCACGGACACGGTGCCCAGACTGAAGTTTGCGACGTACGCGCGTGTCCCGTCCGGAGATACCACGACCCCCACGGGGGATGTGCCGACTGCCACCGCGGGAGGGGTGCCGGGCGGGGCTACCGTTATTGCTGTGCTGCACGCACTGGTGCTGGGGGTGTTGTAGGTGTCGGTGGGGGTGTACGTGGTTTGCCAATAGTAGGTCCCGATGGGTGGTTGCAGGGATCCGGTGGCTGTTTTGTTGCTGACGGGCTGGGGTGGTGTGGTGAGGGCCGGCTGGCCTGAGCAGTTGGTGGTGGTGTAGAGGCTGAAGGTTAGGGTGCCTGCGGGGGAGCCGTAGCCTGAGTTTCCGCTGACGTTTGCAGTTGCGGTGAAGTTGGTTCCGGCGGGCCCGGATTGCGGGGTGGTGCCGGTGATGGTGGTGGTGGTGGCTTGTTTGGGTGTGGTGGTGGTGAGGGTGGCAGGGCTGCGCCAGTTGTACATGGCCGCTGAGAGGGAGAAGGTGTAGGCGGTGTTCGGGGTCAACCCGGACGCGGTGCAGACGGTGGTACTGGTCCCGGGGTGTGCCGGGCAGCCTGTAAGGGTGGCTGGTGATTGGGCCAGGTCGTAGCTGGTGGGTTGGAAGGGCTGGGTCCAGGCGAGTGTTGTGCTCGTGGCGGTTACCGTTGTTGCCGTGAGGGTCGGTGCGGGCAGCGTGGCGGCGTCCGAGCGGGCGGCGGAGCCTGTGGAGGTGGCGCTCCAGTAGCTGTAGGCGGGGGCGGCAAGCCCGAGCGCGGCGCCCAGCAGGGCAGCAACAGTCACTGCACGCCGGAATCTGTGGCGGGGCGGCCGGGCATGGTTTGGGGCCGCCTTCATTGCTGGGCCTCGACAGTGACGGGGATGTTGAAGCTGGCGCCCTGGCAGTCAGCGGCAGACGAAGTGCCCATCGCGGACGCCGCTGGCAGATGGAGCACTTGGCTCGATCCGCCGGGCAGTGAAATATTCAGCGTTATGGTTGCCGGGATGCTGACACCGGAGTTGCCCAAGGTTGAGGGCCATCCCGGATCGCTGGTGCACTCGACGCCGCCTTGAACGCTGACTGGTCCACCTTGTGAGACGCGTACCAGCGTCACCGCGTAGGTGTTGGGATTGGTGACCTGCAGGATCAGGTCACCGCGCGCTCCCGGCTGAAGCGGCACCGTGGGGGTTCCGGTGGTGGCCGGAAGGATAATCAAGGACTGCAGGGTGCCACTGGCTGTGGTTCCCGTCCCTGCCCCGCCTGAGGTGAAGTAGGCCAGGGCAGGGGTGGAGAAAAGCCCGCAGACCAGAGCTAGGACGCATGCTGCTGTCAGGAGTGCGGTGCGCCGCACTGCGACGAGGCGGTTCATGAGCAGGCCTTGGCTCGGCGGCGTCTGGCCGCTGCGAGCAGCATCCAGCCGGCCGAGCCCAGGACGCCGGCGCCGAGGAGGAACCCGCCGAGGGCTGCGCCGGTTGTCGGGAGTTCCTGCTCGGGTGCTGGACCAATCTGGTTTGCATAAGTCGCCGTCCCGGAGAACGTGAAGTTCAGTGTCTTTTGTTGGCAGTCGTCCTGGTTGCTCGGGGTGTTCTTGAGCTGGATCGGCAGTCCGGGGGTTTCACTGTGGCCACCGGCTGGCACCTGCAAGGTGCCGGAGAAGCTTGGCAGGAGCAGTTTCTCGGCGGTGCAGCCCGACGGAGGGGAAGGGTAGGCCGGGTCAAGTGCCATGGTGATTGTCTTGACCGTGATTGCTTGATCCATCGAGTTGTGGACCCGGTAGACAACGCACCGGGTTATCCCGGGCACCAGCACGGCCACGGGACCCTGGCATAGCGGCGTGGCGGAGGATCCGGCAGGCATGGAGCGGACCTCGCCTTCGATCCGGAATGTGGCCGGGCTCGAGCCGAGCAGTTCCGGAAGCGGGGGGTTGCTGGCAGCGGTGAGCAGAAACGCGAGGAGCGCGAGGAATGCGGCGCTGGGGATGCAGCGGTTGTTCCTCCACCTCTCGCGCTTGCAGAACACCGTCAATCGATTCACTGCGCATCCTGCCTCTCTTCCACCGCGTGCAAGCGCTGCCCATCCCGCAACCGGGATGGGCAGGCACCTGTACTAGCTGACTGTGTCGATTGTCTCGACAGTCTTGACTGCGTTGAGCCAGTTCACTTAGCCGATGGTGTAGGCCAGGTTGACGATGGCGCCCTTGCAAGCGTCTTGGTTGGTGGGCTTGTCGTTGAACTTGATCGTGGCACCAGACCACGAGCCCTGCTTGAATCCGACCGGTACTTCAGCGTCTACAGTCATGACCGCTCCATCAAGGGTGTAATCCGAAGCGTCGCAGGTGCCGGTCGGGGCGGGGCCGCTGATGCCGGGTGCGGCCTTGATGACGGAGGAGATACTGGCGGTCACCGTGCCAACGTAGACGGGACCCTCATCACCATTGGTGAAGTTGCCGCTGAGAGCTTGGGCAGTGTCGCCGGGGTGCATGTCAGTGACGGTGGTGGTCTGCACGGGCAGGATGTTGGAGGTGGTGCCGGTGGCAGCCGAGCCGGTACCGGCGCCGCCCACGGTCCAGTAGGCGAAGGCTGCGCCGCCGCCAACGAGCACCAGCCCCGCCGTCAGCCACAAAATCTTCTTGGAGCGACCGGACTTTGGAGCATTCTCGTTCTGTACTGCACTCATGTTTATCCCCTGGATGTGTATTTTGGTGATGACCTTTAAATCGAGTCTAAGAGGCCCGAATTAGCAACAATAACAAAGAAATGGAGGCGTTCCAGCCGCGCAATGGACTTATAGACCGAGACCGTATTGCAGGGTCGGGCAATTGTTGTCAAAGACAATGACGTCGCTCACTGTTACGAGTGGAATGTAGACGTCTGGCTGCCATCTGCGTAATTTTCACGGATGATTCATGGAAAATGGTGGTCTCACCGTCGGTTCGCCTGTCCGAACGGACTGATTATTGAGCCGTTAGTTCAATCTGAGCATTCACTAGTCTATTTTTTTATATACTTTAGTTCTATGAATTGTTTCTAAGCAGTGGAGCAATCTTTCCCTGACGGCGGAACAACACCGGAAGAATTAATTTCCCCAGCTGTGTAATGGCTCATATTTTTTGACGTTCATTTATGGGACTGGATGATTGCCTCAAAGGAGAGTGCAAATGACGAACGGCACACCGATACGCGTGCATCTGGTCGATGGGGACTTTCTCCTTCACCAAGGTCTTCGAGCCGTCTTGGCGGGCCTGGACTACGTGAGATTGGATGCGGTGTCCCGGACGGGGGAGGAAGCCGTAGCGGCCGTCGTTGCTTCGGACCCGGACATCGTGCTGATGGAACGGAAACTTCCCGGGATGGATGGAATCGCCGTCATCCGCAGCATTGCTGAGCAGTCGCCGCGCACAAAGATCGTCATGCTCTGCTCCGAGACGGACCGTGAAACCATGATCCAGGCTTACCAAGCCGGAGCCGTGAGCTATTTGGCAAAAACTCAGATCACTGAGGATCTGGGCCCCGCTCTGAGGATGATTCACCGCGGCGCGGCCATCTTCTCGATGACCGCGGCCTCTCCCAGGCTGCAGAGCCCAGGCGCGCCCCCGCGTCACGATCGACTGGTATTAGAAAGCGAGCTCAACAGCCATGGCACGAAGCTTCTGGCGGCCGTGGCTGCGGGAGACACTAATGCCGAAATCGGGCGCTCCCTTCATTTGAGTGAAGCCACGATCAAGGCGCAACTGGCCAGCATCATGAAGCGCCTCAAAGTTAACAACCGGGTGCAGTTGGCGGTCCTGGGTGTGCGCAGCGGTCTTGTGGACACCATGGAACCCCACACCCTTATGAAACATTAAGCGTCACTAGGCTTCCTGCCGCACTGGGCCGATCGGTGTTGCAATGTCTCCAGGTGCAGAGCCTGCTGCACACCCAAACAAAGCAGAAAGCGGACCCTACCACTTCGGTGGGACCCGCCTTTTGGGTGTCCTGCTCTTTTTAGTCTTCGATGGTTGCCAGCACGGCGCCCGCGGAGACGGTGTCACCGGCTGCGGCGCTGAGACCCGTCACCGTACCTGCCCGGTGGGCTGTGAGCGGCTGCTCCATCTTCATGGCTTCAAGAACCACGATCAGATCACCTTCGGAGACAACGTCGCCGTCGGCCACTGCGACCTTGACGATGGTTCCCTGCATGGGGGAGGTGAGCGAATTGCCGTTGGCTGCCGCCGGGCCGGAACTGCGGTTGCGGCCGGACTTCTTGGCCTTCTTCGCGCCGCTGGAAGAACCATTGCTGAGCGCGAACGAGCCCGGCAGCGTCACCTCAAGCCGCTTGCCACCCACCTCGACGGTGACGCTTTGGCGGGTGCCGGCGTCGTCCGTTGCATGGGCGCCCTGGGATAGGTCAAAGGCGGGGATGGTGTTGTTGAACTCGGTTTCGATCCAGCGGGTGTGGATCGTGAATGGTGCCCCGTTGGCCGGTGCGAAGGCGGGGTCCGCGACCACTGCGCGGTGGAACGGCAGGACGGTGGGCATGCCGCCGATTTCCATCTCGGCCAGGGCCCGGTTGGCGCGGGCGATGGCCTGCTCGCGGGTGGCGCCGGTGACAATCAGCTTGGCCAGCATGGAGTCAAAGTTGCCGCCGATGATTTCACCTGCCGTGATGCCGGAGTCGACGCGGACGCCGGGGCCGGTGGGCAAAACGAGGGTGGCGACAGTGCCCGGTGCCGGCATGAAGCCGCGGCCGGCATCCTCGCCATTGATGCGGAACTCGAGGGAGTGGCCGCGGACTTCGGGGTCGGTGTAGCCAAGTTCTTCGCCGCGGGCGAGCCTGAACTGTTCGCGAACCAGGTCAATTCCGGTGACTTCCTCCGAGACAGGGTGCTCCACCTGCAGGCGGGTGTTGACCTCGAGGAAGGAGATGGTGCCGTCGTTGGCAACAAGGAACTCACAAGTTCCGGCGCCCACATAATGGGCCTCCTTCAAGATGGCCTTGGAGGCTTCGTAGAGCTTGGCGTTCTGTGCGTCGGTAAGGAATGGCGCAGGGGCCTCTTCAACAAGTTTCTGGTTCCGGCGCTGGAGGGAGCAGTCGCGCGTGGAGATGACGACGACGTTGCCGGCTTCATCTGCCAGGCACTGGGTTTCCACATGGCGGGGAGCGTCAAGGAAGCGCTCCACAAAGCACTCGCCACGGCCAAAGGCGGCGACGGCTTCACGCACAGCGGATTCGTACAGCTCGGGGATTTCTTCGCGGGTGCGCACCACTTTGATGCCGCGGCCGCCACCGCCGAAGGCAGCCTTGATGGCCAGTGGTAGGCCGAATTCGTCGGCGAAGTCGAGCACTTCCTGGGTGGATTCAACCGGGTTCTTGGTTCCAGGGACCAAGGGGGCGCCCACCTTCTCGGCGATGTGGCGGGCCTGGACCTTGTCGCCCAAGGCGGCAATGGCAGCGGCTGGGGGGCCGATCCAGGTCAGCCCGGCATCAACCACCTTTTGGGCGAATTCAGCGTTCTCCGAGAGGAATCCGTACCCGGGGTGGATGGCGTCGGCGCCGGACTGGCGGGCGGCGTCGAGAATCTTGTCCATGACAAGGTAGGAGTCGGCGGCTGTGGTGCCGCCCAGTGCGAAGGCCTCGTCGGCCATGCGCACGTGCAGTGCTTCCCTGTCCGGCTCCGCGTAGACGGCGACGGAGGCAATGCCTTCGTCGCGGGCAGCCCGGATGATGCGGACAGCGATTTCGCCGCGGTTGGCAATCAGGACTTTGCTCAGCTTATGCACACTGGCGGGCTGTGAAATGGTCACACGGGACTCCTTCTATTCTCTCCAGAGCCTAGCGCGACTATGTCGGTTTTCCGCACACATCATGGCGTTTATGCGTGTGTGGAGTCATTCTTTTGTGGAGAAGCTACAAAAATGTGGAATTGCGTCATACTCAATCCGGGTTTGTCGCATAAGCAGGCCCATGGACTCTCGGCGTGGGGCAGCGAGGCTACACCACGGTGCTGCCCTTGGCAGCGGGCAGATCGGGTGTCGTTCCTGCCATGGGGGACTGGAAGCGGCTGTCAGCTTCAGCGTGATCGACGGGCCCAACGGTGCGGATTTTGTAGTTTGCGAGGTGGTCTTCTAGCCGGTCTCGATCACATGGTTATTCATGGGTTTCTAGCCTCTTCGTGTTGATGATTGAGTTTAGGAGCCGGCGATCTGACGCAGAATCTGCAGATGGTGTTCCCAGGCCTGTCGGCCTGCGGGGGTGAGTTTTACCGAGGTGCGCGGAAACTTGCCCACAAACGCCTTCTTGATTTGCACGAACCCAGCCTTTTCCAGCGTTGACAGCTGTTTGCTGAGGACGGAGTCACTCACTTGGATGGTGTTGCGCAGGTCCTTGAAGTCCATGGTTTCCGTCTTGGACAGGGCGGCGGCGATGGAAAACCTGACGGGCTGGTGCAGAACCTCGCTGAGTTCAAGGCGGGGGTGGGCGGGAGGTTCCGCGTGTGTTTCCTCTGGCTGGGCTGAGTGCTGGTTCATGCGCGCAATTCCCGGAAGGCCGCGGCCAGACCGGCGGCAGCGAGGATGACTGCGGCCGTGATGTAGTAGGCGAGGTTTCCGTTGGGGAACACGAAGACCCCAACGAAGAGGGCTGCGAGATAAAGCACTATGTATGCGGTGAGCGAGCCAGCGAAGCGCTTGGAGAATCCGGCCTTGGTGGTGGTGTGCATCCACGACCACGTGATGGCGGTGATGGCCGCCCACGCTCCCACCGTCATGGCCAGGAGCGCGGCGCCATAGCCTGTGTGGGCCACGATCTGGAAACCGATCATGAGCATCGAGCCGAGGATTGCCAAGGAGTTGAAGACCATGGCGGTGGGCCAGCCTGCCGCGCTGGTGGCGGTGCTGCCAACGGACTCGGCCGTGGCAAGGAGCGCACGGGCTTCGGCGGCTGATGGGGAGCTGTCATGGGAAGTCATGGTGGACCTTTTTTCGTTGGGTCGTGAAGTGCATTGACTCAACTATATGAAAGTACTTTCCGTTGCGTCAAGTACTTTCTAGAACTCTGTGAAATTACGCGCACGATTCCCGGCGAATTCCACGCATAAGTGCAGGATTGGGCCTGGAAGTCAGCGTCAGGCCCACAGGTCGGTGATGGACACCCCGGATTTGGC
>NZ_JAUNVV010000048.1:0-6330 GCF_030540645.1 Arthrobacter sp. | reverse complement strand
GGCCTGGAAGTCAGCGTCAGGCCCACAGGTCGGTGATGGACACCCCGGATTTGGCCAAAAGACGCCGCAATGTGGAAATGGACAGCCCCACCACCGTGTGCGGATCGCCGTCGACCCCGCTGATAAAGGCCCCGGCGAGCCCGTCGATGGTGAATCCGCCAGCCACCTGCAGGGGCTCTCCCGTGGCAACATAGGCGTCAATCTCGGCGTCGGACATGTCTTCAAAGCTGACGACGGCGCTGTTGACCTCACCGTAAGCCACCGTCTCGTTGGAGCAGGCGTTGACGAGCCAATGTCCGGTATGCAGCACTCCGGACTTGCCGCGCATGAGTTGCCAGCGCTCCCGCGCCACGGCGGGCTCCCGCGGCTTGCCGTAGGGGGCGCCATCAAATTCAAAGACCGAATCGCAGCCGATCACCAGCGCAGCCTGCGCACCGGCAGCCACGGACTCGGCCTTGGCGCGTGCCAGCAGCAGGGCAGTTTCGGCCGGTGTCAGCGGGCCGGCGGCAGCTGTGATGGCGTCTTCGTCCACGTCGGACACGCGGATGCTGTGGGCAATGCCGGCGTCGGACAGCAGTTTAGTGCGGGCGGGGGAGGCTGAAGCCAGGATCAGGGATGCGGCGGGAGTCATGCGTTCCAGCTTAATCCTCACAGCCCGTGCAGGCCGCAATTCGGTTTTGACTGCTGGGGGTGAACGGTGGTTCACTTAATAGGTGAACGCGCGTTCACCAGCCCTGGCGATATGGCAGGGCCCACCACATATCGCGAAGGAAGCCCTTGCCGTCCCACTTGGCCAGCCCACCAGCAACCGCCCGTCAGAGTCGAAGCGCCGCAGCACCTAAGCGCACTTCGCTGGTCATCGCAATCCTGTGTCTGGCCGGAACCGTGGTGGCACTGCAGCAAACCATGGTGGTGCCGCTGCTGCCGGACTTCCCGAAAATTCTTAACGCCTCCCCGGACAACACGTCTTGGCTTGTCACCATCACGCTGCTGACAAGCGCCATCGCCACGCCCATCGTTTCCCGGCTGGCGGACATGTTCGGCAAGCGGCGCATGATGGTTGTTGCCATGGTCACCATGGTGGTCGGATCGATCATCGCCGCAGTGGGCGGGACATTGCTGACACTGCTGATCGGCCGCGCCTTCCAAGGGCTTGCCGCGTCCCTGATCCCCGTCGGCATCAGCATCATGCGCGACGAACTCCCGCGCGAAAAGGTGGTCTCCGCCGTCGCCCTCATGAGCGCCACGCTGGGCATTGGCAGCGCACTGGGGCTGCCGCTGTCCGGAATCATCTACGAATCCCTGGGCTGGCAAGCCATTTTCTGGATTTCAGCCGTCATCGGCGTGCTGCTGATCATTGCCGTGCTGGCCGTGGTGCCGGAGTCGGCCGTGCGCACCAAGGGCAAGTTCGACGCCGTCGGTGCGGTCTTGCTGACAGCGGCGCTGACAGCCCTGCTCCTCGCCATCTCCAAGGGTGGGGAATGGGGCTGGAGCAGCGAGCCGGTGATCCTTTTGTTCATTGGCACCGTCGTGTTCCTAGCCGTCTGGTTCCCCTATGAACTGCGTGTCAGCCAGCCGATGGTGGACCTACGCACCTCCGCCCGCAGACCGGTGCTGCTGACGAACATCGCCTCCATTCTGGTGGGCTTCTCCATGTACGCGAACATGCTCAGCACCACCCAGCAGCTCCAGCTGCCCAATGTGGGCGGCTACGGTTTTGGACTCAGTGTGGTCATTGCCGGATTGTGCATGATCCCCTCCGGGCTGGCCATGGTGGCCCTTGCCCCGGTCTCCGCCATGATCACCAAGCGGCATGGCGCGAAGGCGACCTTGATCGTTGGCTCCCTGGTACTGGCCGTTGCCTACGTGGCACGGGTGTTCCTGACCGGCGAGGTGTGGATGGTGATCCTCGGTGCGACCGCCGTGAGCATGGGCACCGCGATCGCCTACGCCGCCATGCCGACACTGATCATGCGTTCGGTGCCGATCACGGAAACCGCCTCAGCCAACGGGCTGAACTCGCTGCTGCGCGCCGTGGGCACATCCACCATGTCCGCCGTGGTCGGTGCCGTGCTGACCTCGGCCGTGGTGCACGTGGGGCCTTTGGCACTTCCCACGGTGGACGCCTTCAAGGAGATCTTCTGGTACGCAGCGATCGCAGCGCTGCTCTCGATCGGCGTCGCCGTCTTCATCCCACGCTTCCAGACCTCGCACGGAAAAGCGTCCCAGGGCCAGGCGGCCGGGACAGCTGTTCCCGCAGGTCCCGGCAGGACGCCGTCGGGCATGGCCGGTGTGCAGAGTTACGGGAACCTCTCGGCGGACGGCGCCCCGGCTGCCGAAAATGCAGTGCACGCCGCCGATGGGGATGAGATCGTGGTCAGCGGCACCGTGGTGGGTGCGGGCGGCCAACCGATCCGCCAGGCCGTGGTCAATGCGCTGCACACCAACGGGGAACCGGCCGACTGGAGCCGGGCCGATAACGACGGGCGCTACTCACTGGTCCTGCCCGCATCCGGACGCTACCTGGTCATCTCCAGTGCAGACGGCTGGGCACCGAGCTCGCAGGTCCTGGACTTTGTGGATTCTTCCAGCACCCAGCACATCCTCCTTGCGCTCAGGCTGACCGTCAGCGGCATCGTGGGCGACGGCGTCCGCGGCCTGGACGGTGCGCTGGTGACGCTGACCAAAGCGACGGGGGAGTTCGTGGTTTCCACGTTCTGCGGACCGGACGGAAGCTATGAAGTTCCACTTCCGCCGGTGGGCCGTTATATCCTGACTGCCATGGACAGTGGGGGACGGTGCAGCGAATCCGTGCACGTGGTGTTGACGGCGCGGTCGGCGGTGGTTGACGTGGTGCTGGATGGTGCCGCCGGGACCGGAACTGCCGAGGCTGAGAATATGCGGGCCGCCATGGCGGGAGCCGGTTTCGGGACGGGGCGCCACTGATGGGCCGCCCTGACACGCGAAAAGCCGTCATTGAAGCCGCGCGCAGGCTCTTTGGTGAACGCGGCTATACGGCAGTCACGGTCAAGGACGTGGCCGCACTGGCAGGCTATTCCCCGGCTATGGTGATGAAGGTGATGGGCAGCAAGGCCAAGTTGTTTGAGGCCGCCGCGCCGGATGTGCCGCGCTCGGACCTGCTGGACGGCACGGGAGAGCCTCTGGGATTCGCCTTGGTGCGGAGGATCCTGCGGCGGCGTCGCAACGGGGAGGCCGAGCCCTGGTCCATGGTGGCGATGCTGGTCCAGGACGCACCCAACCAGGCGACGGCCCAGGCAGAGCTGCGCGAGCGTTACGTGCAGTGGATGGCAGGGCAGATCGGCGACGATTCCCCGTCCCTGCAGAAATCCCAGCTGCTGGTGTGTGCTGTGATGGGCCTCGGGGCCGGAACCCGCGTGCTGGGACTGCTGGAACCGGAAGAGATGGCCGAGGAAGCCTTGATTCGCCAGTATGGCTCCATTGTCCAGAGCATCATCGACGGCCCGCCCGGCGACTGACCCCTTCGCTGGTGGTGCCGGGCAGTGCCGGTGCCGCGGACGACGCCGGACACCCGCCCCGTGCGCCCGGGCTGCGGTACCGCAGCGGGCTGGCTATGCTGGAGGTTCGTGTGCCGACAGATTCGAAGGATGGGCAGAAAATGGAAATCGCCATGGCCGGAGCCATTGTGGTGGCTGTTGTGGCAGTGCTGGTGCAAAAGCGGCAGCAGTCCAAGCGGAAACGGAAGTAGCTGCGGAAGCCGAAGTAGCCACCGGGACCCGGGACTGGCAGGGACTCCTATGCCCCGGCTGGAGTGAAGCCGTCCACCAGCCGGGAGCGGATCAGGAACCGCTTGCCTTCGGGGGCCTCCACGGAGAAACCGCTGCCGCGCCCGGCCACCACGTCCACCGTGAGGTGGGTGTGTGACCAGTAGTTGAACTGTTCCTTTGACATCCAAAACTCCAGCGGCCCGCAGTCGGGCAGGTCGAACAAGCCCAGCTGCACATCCGCTTCCGCCGTGATGAATTCCCCGGCCGGATAGCACATGGGGGAGGAGCCATCGCAGCAGCCGCCGGACTGGTGGAACATGAGCGGACCATGGATGCCCCACAGCTTTTGCAGCAGTTCAACGGCTGCGCCGGACAAGGCGACGCGGGATTGTGTTTCACCCGGAAGGGTTGCTGCAGAATCCAAAACGTCCGTCGAATGTGTCATTGAGCTGCTCCTTTGAATTGCGGGTGGCGGGTCTTGGCAGGCTCGGCCACCGGTGGCGAGCCTGCCAAGACTGTTAGTACTTGATCACTAGTACTTGATGACGACGCGGCCGTCGATCTTGCCGGCACGCATCTCGTCAAAGACTTCGTTGATGTCGCCCAGGCTGCACGTGGAAACTGTGGGGTGGATCAGCCCACGTGAATAGAAGTCAATCGCTTCGGTCATGTCCTGGCGTGTGCCCACGATGGAGCCGCGGATGGTCAAGCCCTTCAGCACCACTTCAAAGATCGGTGCGGGGAAGTCTCCCGCTGGCAGGCCATTGAAGACGATGGTGCCGCCGCGGCGGGTCATGCCGATGGCCTGGCCAAACGCGGCCGGATGCACGGCCGTCACCAGCACGCCATGGGCGCCAGCGGTCTCGCGCTGAATGGCCTCCACCGGATCCTCGGTCAAGGCATTGACGGTGACTTCAGCGCCGTGCTTGCGGGCAAGGGCCAGCTTGTCCTCGGCAATGTCCACGGCAGCAACGCGCAGCCCCATGGCCACGGCGTACTGGACGGCAATGTGGCCCAATCCGCCGATTCCGGAGATGACAACCCACTGGCCCGGGCGGGCCTCGGTCATCTTCAATCCCTTGTAGACCGTGACTCCGGCGCACAGGACGGGGGCAATCTCCACGGGATCCGCGTCCTCAGGGATGCGCGGGGCAAAATCGGCATCCACCAGCATGTACTCGCCAAAGGAGCCGTCCACGCTGTAGCCGCCGTTTTGCTGGGACTCGCACAGCGTTTCCCAGCCCGTTCTGCAGTACTCGCATTCCCCGCAGGCCGTCCACAACCAGGCGTTGCCCACGCGGTCGCCCACTTTCAAGGACGTGACACCCTCGCCCAGCGCCACAACCTCACCGACGCCTTCGTGGCCGGGCACAAATGGCGGGCTGGGCTTGACCGGCCAGTCTCCCTCCGCGGCGTGGAGGTCCGTATGGCAGACGCCACTGGTAATCAGCCTGACCACTGCTTGGCCGGGGCCGGGGGTGGGCAGGGGATACTCCTCGACCGTGAGGGGTGCGCCGAACTCTTTGACAACTGCTGCTTGCATCGTAGACATGAAATTCTCTTTCGTGAATGTGGTGCTTGGTAACAGGGGAGCGCCGGGCACCTGGGCAGGTGCCCGGCGTCGTGCAGAGAAGAAAACGTGCCGGGAAATATTGCTGGACGGTTCTCAAATAGTGCCCCATTGCTGCAGGAGCGTTGGGGGTCAGCGCCCCGTTGCTGCAGGAGCGTTGGGGGTGGGTGGGAGTTAGAAGAAGCCGAGCTTGTCTTCGCTGTAGCTGACAAGCAGGTTCTTCGTCTGCTGGTAATGGTCCAGCATCATGGCGTGGTTCTCACGGCCGATACCGGAGGACTTGTAGCCGCCAAACGCAGCTCCCGCGGGGTAGGCGTGGTAGTTGTTGACCCACACGCGGCCAGCCTGGATTTCGCGTCCGGCACGGTACGCCACGTTGCCGTTGCGGGACCAGACACCGGCGCCGAGCCCGTACAGGGTGTCGTTGGCGATGTGCAGGGCGTCGGCGTAGTCGTCGAACTTCGTCACCGCCAGGACGGGTCCGAAGATCTCCTCCTGGAAGATGCGCATGTCATTGGTGCCCTCGAAAATGGTGGGCTTGACGTAGTAGCCGCCAGCCAAATCGCCTTCGAGGATGTTGCGCTCGCCGCCGGTGAGGACCTTCGCGCCTTCCTGCTTGCCGATGTCCATGTAGGAGAGGATCTTCTCCAGCTGGTCGTTGGAGGCCTGGGCGCCGATCTGCGTGTCGGTGTCCAGCGGGTTGCCCTGGATGATGGCTTCGGTGCGGGCCACGGCGTCGGCCATGAAGGCCTCGTACATGGAACCCTGGACCAGTGCGCGGGAGGGGCAGGTGCAGACTTCGCCCTGGTTGAAGGCGTAGAGCGTGAAACCTTCCAGCGCCTTGTCGTAGAAGGCGTCGTCCTTGTCCATGACGTCGTCGAAGAAGATGTTCGGGCTCTTCCCTCCCAGCTCCAGCGTGACGGGGATCAGGTTTTGCGAGGCGTACTGGCTGATGAGCCGGCCCGTGGTGGTCTCGCCGGTGAACGCGATCTTGCGGATGCGCTTGCTGGAAGC
>NZ_JAUNVV010000047.1 GCF_030540645.1 Arthrobacter sp. | reverse complement strand
GCTAAGCAGAGCGGTGCGAAGCAGGGTAGCGCTAAGCAGGGCAGTGCAGCCGCCACGACGCTGAATCCGCAGGTGGCAGGAACTGCGAAGGAAAGCATCGGAGCCACCGTCAACCCGAGGTCCACGGCTGCACCCATCAGCGTTGAACCGTTCTGGTTTGCCGTTGACCGTCCACAAAACGTGATTGACGAGAAGACCCGAAAATTCCTTTTCAAGCTGGTTCCCGGTACCTGGATCTTGGCCCTTGAGGACCGCGGAAACAGTTTCATCGTGCAGGACAGCCACGGCAAGACAGGTGTCTTGCTCGATCTGGTGGGGATAGAGCGCGCTTCGGACAGCCAGTAGCCCATGGTTGTTGTTGCGGGGGAAACGGCGCTGGGACGCAAGCGCCGGGCCCGGAAAATCAATCGTGAGTTGGCGCAGCTGTACCCTTATGCCCACGCCGAACTTGATTTCCGGAACCCGTTTGAGCTGCTGGTTGCCACGGTGCTTTCGGCACAGACCACCGACATTCGCGTCAACGCGGTCACGCCCGGGCTTTTTGCCAGGTTTCCCACAGCCCTGGCGATGTCCCAGGCGCAGCAGATTGAACTTGAAGTACTGGTCAAATCCACCGGATTTTACCGGGCCAAGGCCACAAACTTGTTGGCACTGGCCACGCGCCTGGTTGATGAGTACGACGGCGTGGTGCCAGGTTCCCTCGATGCTCTCGTCACGCTGCCCGGAGTTGGGCGAAAGACTGCCAACGTGGTGCTGGGCAATGCGTTCGGGGTACCGGGCATCACCGTGGACACACACTTCATTCGCCTAGCGCGCCGTTTTGGCTGGACCGAGTCCACTGATCCGGTGAAGATTGAGGCGGATGTCGCGGCCTTGTTTGAGCGCAAAGACTGGACGATGGTTTCACACCGCGTAGTTTTCCACGGACGTCGGATCTGTCACGCCCGCAAGCCCGCGTGCGGTGCCTGCCCCATTGCACACCTTTGCCCGTCGTACGGGGACGGTGAAGTGGATCCGGTGAAGGCTGCGAAGCTGCTCAAGTACGAGCTGGCACCCGGGCAGGAGGAACTGCTGGCGCGCATGCTGGCTGACGTGGGCAATGCGGCCCAGTACCGTCAGGAGTCCCAACGGGCGGCCCGAACCGCTGAATTAGAAGCCAAGAACGTCAAGCAGTGAGCGCCTACACAGATCTGGTGGCCTTGGCAGAAAAGGCTGCCTTGGGTGCGGCACTCCTTGGCACCAAACGACTGGGGCGCCCCTCCGATTGGCAGCCGCCGGTGGATGGTGCCACAACCCGCAAGGCGGCCGTGCTGATGTTGTTTGGCGCACTGGACGACGTGCCAGCCGCTTCGGCCAAGCCGTTGGTGTCGGCTGATCTGGACATCTTGCTCATTGAGCGCGCCACAACTCTCACGGACCACCCCGGGCAGGTTGCCTTTCCTGGTGGAGGAGTGGAGCCTGATGATGCCTCGATCATGGCTGCAGCCTTGCGGGAAGCGCAGGAGGAAACCGGACTGGACCCGTTGGGGGTTGACGTCCTGGGTCTGCTGCCTGATGTGCCCCTGCCGATCAGTAATTTTTTGGTCACCCCTGTGCTCGGTTGGTGGTCCAGGCAAAGCCCCGTCGACGTCGTCGACTATGGCGAGTCGGCTCAGGTTTTCAGAGTGCCAGTAAGGGACCTGCTGGATCCTGAAAACCGTTTCACTGCTGTTCTGGCACGTGAAGGCCACAACTACAAAGGGCCGGCATTTGTGGTCAATGGTGTGGTGGTGTGGGGCTTCACTGCTGGGATACTGAACTACGTTTTTAACGATTTGCAGTGGGCAGTGCCGTGGGATGAGCACCGGGAAATCCCTGCACCCATCTAGCTGGCACAGAACCCAACCGGGCGGGGCAACGAAAAACCCTTATTTTGCGTCGGCATAGCATTGCACAACACTGACATTGACAGGAAATTCCAGCGGGATCCTGCCAAAGATCAATTCCGTGGCTGCCTGTGAGGATTCGTGTACCAACCGAGTGACTTCCTCTACCAGAGGAGTGGGGCAGTGGACCATGACTTCGTCGTGTAGGAAGAACACCAGCTGAGGGGTGCCGTCCACCTGCACGCCCCCAACCTCGGGCGAGCTGGCCGCCAAGGCCCGGAGCCGGCGTCGTAATTCAGCCAGCCAACAAAGAGCCCATTCGGCGGCTGTTCCCTGAACCACGAAGTTGCGGGTGAAACGACCTCGGGAGCGGGCAGAGGACTCTGCGCGGCGTTGTTCCTCGGCAGAGGAGCTGCGCTGGCCGTCGTGCCACTCCTGAGTGGTGGGAGGTGTGCTGCGCCCGAGAAAGGTGCTCACACACTGGCCACGTTCACCTGCACGGGCGGCTTGTTCCACGTAATCCAATGCGCGGGGGTACATGCGGGCAAGTTGTGGGACCAGCCTGCCTGATTCCCCTGTGGTAGAGCCGTAAATGGCACCTAACAACGCAATTTTAGCCATGCTGCGGTCACCGCCAAAGCCTTGGGCTGCAATGCCGGCGTAAAGATCCGCGTTCGCACCGCTCGGGTCCTGGCCTGCTGCGGCCATGGCCGTGTCCTGGGCCAGTGCAGCCAGGACACGGGGCTCGAGTTGGGCTGCATCGGCCACAATCAAGGTGAATCCGGGGTCCGCGACGGCTGCGCCCCTGATCTGTGCCGGAATCTGCATGGCGCCGCCCCCACGGGAAGCCCACCGCCCCGAAACCACCCCGCCCACCACGTATTCGGAATGAAAACGACCCTCCCGCACCCACTGGCGAAGCCAATTCCAGCCGTTGGTGGTGAAAAGTCGGCTAAGTTTTCGGTACGCCAGCAGGGGTTCGATGGCAGGGTGCTTGAACTCCATCAGTTCCCAGCTCCTGGTGGATTTCGCACCGATCCCGGCCTTGTGCAGCGCCCGGATCAGATCCTGCGGAGAGTCCGGATTCAATGATGGCGCGTTCAAGGCCGTGCGCAATTGTGCCGCCAGCGTCTCCATCTTTTCCGGGTGGGCATGGTTGACGGGTTCCGGGCCAAGCAGATCATTGAGCAGCCTCCTGTGCAGGTCTTCCCTCCAAGGGATGCCTTCATATTGCATCTCCGCAGCCACCAAAGCACCTGCAGATTCTGCAATGAGTAAAAGTGTGAGCCTGGCAGGGTGGGTGGACGAAGCAACGGCAGCTTTTTGGGCACCCAGTTCCCGGGCCACGGTGTCGAGATCCCAAACCTGCGGGGTGGTGGCCGGGGCGTCGAATAGGCTTTCCTGACCGGCACCGGCTGTACCCCAGATGGAGGTTTGGCGGGCCGGATCGGCCTCACGTGGCAAGGCGGTGGCCTGTTCGCGGTAACCGCTGGCTGCGGCAAATTCGGAGTGCAGCAGAATGCTTTGGCACAAGGCCAGGTCATGGCATTTTTCCACCCGTACATTGGTGGCCAGCAACTCCGGGTACCAGCTGGCAGCCCTGTCCCACACCCAGCGAGGATGGTGGGCCGCCTCAGTCTCACGCACGGCTGATTCCAACGCGGCATGGGTGACTGTTCGTTCATTCGATGCTGGTGTGCCGTCGTCATGCCTGAGCTGGATCACGGCGGTGGAAGCAGCGGAGCCCTTGGCCAACAATGCGTACATAGTTTCTATTCTCCACTGTGGGCCCGACGAATGCCTGCCTATTCCTCCACAGCCTTCACCAACATCCAACTTCTCCACCTTCGGGCTATGCACGATGGAGTTGCTGCGAAGGCAAGAGCACAGTTGAGCCATGAGACACAGCCAGATCCCTTCGCCCGGCCCGGCAGTGGCACCGTGGCTGCCGCACCGAGACACCACGGTTGTGCTGCTCTCGGCGTCCGCAGAGCTGCAAGGGGCCGTTGGAAAGGTCAGTGCAGCTGCGGCTGTTGAACTGTTGGTGGGGCAAGGCCTGGAACAGGTGGAGGGCAGGTGGGATGACGTTGCTGCTGTGCTTTTCGACGCGGAGGTACTCTCCGGTGCAGCCATTGATGCAGGACTCGCAGGATGGCGCGGGCCTACAGCAGTGGTGGGCTTCCACGCGGACGCGGCGCAGATGTGGCAGCAGGCTGAGCGGATGGGCGCCGACAGGGTGGCCATTTTGCCTGATTCAGCGCCGTGGTTGGCCAATTACTTGAGTTTCTTGCGCAATCCCGTCGCCGGTGCGGGAGTGTTGGGCGTTGCAGGTGGCTGTGGCGGGGCTGGGGCATCCACGCTTTCCATCTTGATTGCTGCAGGGGCTGCGGCGGCTGGCACCCGGACGCTGCTCGTCGACGGCGACCCTTGGGGAGGTGGATTGTGCACCGCGTTGGCGGCCGTGGACGTGCCTGGCCTGCGCTGGCAGGAGCTTTTGCAGGCCTCCGGTGCGATCAACCCGGAGCATCTTGCCGTGTCCCTGCCGCAGCTGGGCCACCTGTCCCTGCTTTCCTGGGGTAGCGGTTTTCAGCAGGAAGCCGCCGGACCCATGCCACCCGCAGAGCCCTGGGCGGCGGCATCCACCAGGTCAGCGGAAGGGGTGCGAACGGCCCGAGTGTGGAAGGACAGGAATGCTCGCGCCGGGCCGGGATCCGGGCCACGCTCTGCGGCGGGGGAAGTCATGCGGGCTGCTCGTGGGGCGTATGGCCTGGTGGTGGTCGACTTGGGCCGCAACCCTGAAGCGTTTGCGGAGCTTGCCCCGCAATGCAACGGCTTGGCCGTGGTGATTCCAGGCCGTGTTCGGGCTGCAGCAGCCACCTTGCACATGCTGGCGACCATGGCACCCATGCCCACTGCCGCCGTCGTGCGTGGGCCACTGGCGGAGGGGCTTGATGCGGCCATGGTGGCTGCTGCTGTCGGGCTGCCTCTGGTGGGTTGGGTTCCTGCGCTGCGTGGTGTGACTGAGGCGTTGGAAGCCCAACGCCTGCCAGAGCTCCTGCGGAGACGACCGGTGCGAAGGCTTGTCTCCAATGTCTTGGAATGGATGGCCGGGGAGTCCGCACATGACGCACGGACTGTGGACAGGAGGCTCCCATGAGCATGCAGCTGCCCAACGGGGGCGTGCGCAGTCCCTGGGACGGGGCAGTCGATTCACAGTTGCTCGAGGCTGTCCGGCGCAACGTTTTGGCGCAGCCTGGTCCGGTGACGGAGTTGCAGGTCGCAGCCGCTGTGCGGGAAAGCGGACGGTTACTGGGGGCGGCCGGCTCGCTCGTGGCCATGGAACGGATCGCCGCCGAACTCAACGGGCTTGGCCCCCTCCAAGGTCTGGTGAACGATCCAGCCGTCACAGATATTTTCGTCAATGCACCTGATTCGGTGTGGCAGGACCGTGGGGCCGGACCGGAACTGGTGCCTGTGGGATTTACCAATGAGGGTGAGCTCCGTGCCCTTGCAGTGAGGCTCGTGGCCAGTGGCGGACGCAGGCTGGATGAGAGCAGCCCGTGCGTGGATGTGAGAATTTCCTCCGGGTACAGGGTTCATGCTGTGCTACCGCCCATTTCAACCACCGGAACGCTGTTGTCCATCAGGATTAAGCGTCGAACTGTGCTCACCCTTGCCCAAATGGTCGAAGCAGGCAGCGTGGAACCTTTGATGGGACAGGTGATGGTCGCCGTCGTTGAGCGAAGGCTGAACTTTCTCATTAGCGGCGCAACTGGGGCTGGGAAGACAACGCTGCTTTCAACCCTGCTGGGATTGTGCCCGGCCGTGGAACGGTTGGTGCTCATAGAGGACGCGGCTGAGCTGGAGCCGGAGCACCCGCATGTGGTGACACTTGCAGCCCGCCATGAAAATGCCGAAGGGGCCGGTGCCTTGGATCTGGCGGAACTGGTGCGCCAAGCACTGCGCATGAATCCGGGCCGGTTGATTGTTGGCGAATGCCGCGGCAGCGAAGTGCGTGAACTGCTCATGGCGATGAACACCGGCCATAGCGGAGGTGGGGGAACCATCCATGCCAACAGTGCCGGTGACGTGCCAGCGCGTCTGGCAGCCTTGGGTGCGCTCGCCGGACTGAGCCCCGAGGCAGTTTTTCTGCAGGCCGCCAGCGCACTGGACGTGGTCATCCACCTGAAGCGCACAAACGGTGGTCGCGTTGTCGCAGAGATTGCTGCGGTCGATTTACGCGAAGGCCGGATGAAAGTGGTGACGGCTCTTTCCCGACACGCAACGCCGGAGGGTGCCATCGAATTGGTGCAGGGACCCGCCTGGCAGGCACTGGCTGAAAAATTGAGGTTGACGCACGACGACGTTCCGCTCGTTCCCGATGCAGCCCACCACTTCGAGGTGCCGACATGAGCGCATTATTGGTCTTCGCACTGGCCGCCTCAGCTTGCTTTCTTGCTGTCCTTGGAGGCTCAACGTGGCGTGTTCCCCGTCTTGGAGGTGATGGAAGTGCTCGCAAAGCAACCGGCCGTACCGGATTGAACGTAGCCGAATCGCTCCCCCGACTGGTTCGGCAGCTAGCGTCGCTGTTGGCTGCGGGCCGGTCGGGGCCCATGGTGTGGGGAGCCCTGGCCCAGGTGCTGGCGATGCAACAGGCACGGAGTCCCACAGTCAGCCCTGCTGTTCCAACGTTCCGGACGGATGGGAGGGCCGTTGGCATGCCCGGCGATGCCGTCCTTGTGCTGGTGCTTGCCGTGCAGCGGGCAACGTTGATGGGGATGCCCACTGCAGCAGCCATACGAAATTCCTGCGGTATGGCAGCCGTACCTTCTGGCCTAATAAGAATTCGCGGGCGTGGGTCGGGCATGACGGCGGAACAGCACAGAATGTGGCTTGATGTGGCTGCCTGCTTCGAAGTGTGCGAGGGCAGTGGGGCGCCCGTCGCCGCAATCCTTGACCGCCTTGCGCAGGCCATCGAGGCTGAACAGGATGCTGTTGCGTTGCGAGAAACTGCGCTCGCAGGACCACGCGCAACAGTAAGGCTCTTGAGCTGGCTGCCGTTTATTGGGCTGGGGCTGGGTATCGTCATGGGAGTGGACCCGATCGGTGCATTACTGGGCAGCCCGCTTGGCTGGGCGGTGCTTGCCGCAGGTGTCATGTTTTCACTGGTTGGAAGGATCTGGTCTGCGCGGATGATCAATGGTGCTGCTCGTCCTCCAGAACTCACACCGAGGCAAAGTGCGGCGGCTAACAAGCTGAAGAGAGCCTTCGCGTCCGGCCGGGGGTGGTGAGCATGGCCGCAGTGTTGGTCTTTGTATTGTCGGCTCTGGCGGTTTTGAGCATGTGGGGCGGACCTGCCGGGATGGACGGTGGAGGCTTGGTTGCGTGCGCACAGCGTCGTAGCACGAATCCCGGAGGCCGAACGGCAGCTGGGTCCGCGATTGGCTCAGGCCGCGCAGCGACGCCTAGTCCGTCAAGCGGAGTTGCCTCAGTCCCGCTGCTGCTTGAACTATTGGGAACTGCATTGGAATCAGGGCTCACCGTTCAAGGTGCCCTGCGGGTGGTGGCAGGGGTGGCCGAGCCAAGAGTTCGCGGGTGCTTGCTGCAGGTGGTGGCCGGTCTGGAGATTGGTGCGTCCTGGGATGACTCTTGGGACGGCAAGCTGCTGCGCGCAGACATGATCCAAATCCACGACGCCTTGAGTTTCGGGGCGCTGACAGGGGCCTCAGTGGCCCCGCTGCTGTACGCCGAAGCACAGCAGTGTCGGCGGATGGCTGGCCGCTTTGCGGAGAAGCGTGCAGCTGCGCTGGGCGTGAAGCTGGTGCTGCCTTTGGGACTTTGTGCCTTGCCAGCTTTTATCGCTTTGGGTGTTATCCCTGTGGTGATGGCCATGATTCCGCAGTTCTAGGTCCGCATGGGTTCCTCCACAAGCACGGCTGGCCGCAGGCTCTTCCACGAATCAGCAAAGTGGTCTTTCGCCAGCGCTGGACAAGGACAAGAGTTGATTCATCAGCTTGGGCAAGGACGCCGGTTCAGTGTGAACCGACGGCCGCATGTGGGCCCGGGCGGTACCGATGCCGGGGACTGTGCAACTGTCCTTGGCGGGTCTTCCGGCTCAGGAGGACCCTGAACCAAGGAGTCGAAATGAACAGCAGTGAAGCTGTACAGGAAATCAAAACCGGCACGCACTGTGCCACGGACACCGGCAACATTCGGGAAATCTTCCCCGGAGCAAGCCGGAGCACACCCGTACGGAACCATGGCGGCAGAGCCCAAGCTGGCAGCCGTCGGTCACTGGGGCGGCGGGCCAGGGTGGGAATGGAAAACGGTATGGCAACTGCTGAATATGCCATCGCTACGTTGGCTGCCGTGGGGTTTGCCGGACTGCTCGTAGTGATTCTCAAGAGCGATGAAGTCCGCGGCTTTCTGCTCAATGTCATTCGCACGGCATTGAGCTTTTAGCTAGTACCTCGAATCGGGGCAAGGGATCATGCGACGGCCACCTGAGTCAGCGGAGGAGCTGAAGACTGTGAAGAGACAGAGGCTCACTGATGTCCATTTTTATGGGCTGCGCAGGGTGGGGGCCGTGCGAGGATCCGTGACCGCCGAACTGGCAGTGGTGCTTCCTGCCGTGACAGTGCTGGTGGCATTGCTGATGCTCAGCGTTGCTGCGGGCATGCTCCAGCTGCGGCTGGAGGAGGGAGCCAGAGCGGGTGCAAGGGCGCTGGCGCGCGGTGATTCGTCGGCGCAGGTGCTCGAACTTGTGGCAACCGTGGCCGGAGGAGCTGCCGTCGTTTCGTTGGGAAGTTCGGGCGGTTATGCGACCGTCACGGTCCAAGGCCGGGTGGGTGGGGTGCTATCAGGGCTTGTGCCTTGGACGCAGTCCGCACAAGCCAATGCCCGCGTTGAATCCACCCGAAAATTGCTGGAGAATCAACCGGCGGCTGGCCCATCGCCAGGCGTGGATTCAGACTTCGGTGCCATGCCGGTGCTGCGAGGATTTGCCATACACAAGTCGTCGCTGTGGCGATGGGCGCGAACTCCCGAGTGCCCGATCGCAACTGGTCAGTGCTCGGCCAGCGCGATGAGTTGGAGGGGAGCGCTGCATGTCCACGGATGAGTCGGGCGCGGGGACCATGCTGGCTACCGGTCTGGCCTTGGCTGTGCTGCTCCTCATGGCTCTGCTGCTAGGACTTGGCCAGGCGGCCGCTGCAGCCGCGCGGGCGGCGACCGCTGCGGACTTGGCAGCCCTTGCCGCCGCCGACGCCTACAGGGGATTGAGTCAAGGAGCGCCTTGCCAGCTCGCCGCAGAAGTCTCGGAACGGAACGGGGCAACATTACACGAGTGCACGCTGGCAGGAGACCGCTCTGTCCAAGTGAGAGTTTCTGTTGGTACTTCGCTGCCGTGGCCGGCACACGGCAGTGCGAGGGCAGGCCCTCCGCCGGATACCGTTTACCCGGTTAGTGTGTCGGCGTCGCTGATTGCTGTCAGCAGCGATTGGCTGGACCGTCCGTTGACTTTACCCATGGCTTTTTGGACACTGCCCGGACTTGCCATCTGAGTGTCAACGTGGTGCGTTGTTGAGTAGGACCTTCAGCAACAGGACTGCTCCCGCCTTGTCGAGGGGGTTGTTTTTGTTGCCGCATTTGGGGGACTGCACGCACGAGGGGCAACCGGAGGGGCATTCACAAGCCTGAATGGCTTCCATGGTGGCCTTGAGCCAGGTTCTGGCCATGTCAAAGCCGCGCTCAGCAAAGCCAGCCCCGCCGGGATGGCCGTCGTAAACGAAAATTGTGGGCTGGCCGGTGTCGGCGTGCATGGCCGTGGAGACACCGCCGACATCCCACCTGTCGCTGGAGGCCACTAAAGGCAACAATCCGATGGCTGCGTGCTCGGCAGCATGCAGGGCGCCGGGGAATTGCGGTTCAACGAGTCCGCCAGCCAACAAGGTGGCGTTGTCGAGGGTGAACCACACCGCTTTTGTGAAGAGGTCACGGGCTTCCAGTTCCAACGGTTCTTCGCCGAGAACTTCGTTGGACATCACGGCCTTGCGTTGGAAGGACACCACTTGGGTGCGCACCTGGACGGGACCAAAATGCATTTCCACCGGTCCCCAGAGCTGATGCTTCGTCGACTCAAGGACTTCGATCTGGGTGACGTCACGGGCAGTGGTGTAAAAGTCGGGAGTACCCCGGCGGACCAAGGCACAATGCTCGGCCTCATTGAGTTCCAGCACCATGTAGTTCGTACCCTGATGGACGTACACGGCACCAGTGTGAGCCTGGTAATGGGACTGCGGTGATCCCATGGTTCCCAACAGGGCTCCGGTGTCTGCTTCGATGATGTTGATGGGCCCACCACCATCTTCACGCAGGTTCACCATGGCTGCGGCACTTTGCGGATGGGTCCAGAACCAGCCGCCCGGGCGCTTGCGCAGGTACCCCTGTGCCACCAACTGATCGAGCAGGGCTGGTGTGCTGGTGTCGAAAATGTCCAAGTCCTGGTAGGTGATGGGCATTTCGGCGGCCGCTGCACACAGATGCGGACCCAAAACATAGGGGTTGGCGGGGTCGAACACCGTGGCTTCCATCGCCCTGTCAAAAATGGCCTCAGGGTGGTGGACCAGGAACGTGTCCAGAGGATCGTCGCTGGCAACGAAAGCGGCCAGCGCGTCCTGGCTGGCCCTTCCGGCTCGGCCAATCTGTTGGAAAAAGGAAGCTCTGGTTCCCGGCCAGCCAGCCACCAAAACAGCATCCAAGCCGGAAATGTCGATGCCCAGCTCCAAAGCGGAGGTGCTGGAAACCCCCAGCAAGTTCCCTGCACGGAGAGCTGCCTCCAGTTCTCGGCGTTCTTCAGGGAGGTATCCCGAACGGTAGGCAGCCACGCGTGGGGGAAGGCTCGGATCGACGTCTTCCAACAGGCGTTTCGTCACGGAAGCAATGGTTTCGGCGCCGCGCCGTGACTTGATGAAGGCGATCGTCCGCACGTGCGCAGAAACAAGGTTTGCCAGCAGATCAGAAGTCTCAGCAATCGACGTTCGCCGGGTTTTGGCTCCATTCTCGCCGGCAAAATCCGTTAGTTCCGGTTCCCATAAAGCGACTGTGGTGGCCCCGTGGGGGGAACAGTCCTCGGTCACGGTAGTGACGGGTGCACCAATCAGGCGGGCAAAGGACTCGCCAGGGTCCGCAGAAGTGGCGGACGCCCCAATAAACACGGGAGTGGAACCATAATGGGCGCAGATTCTCCGCAGCCGGCGCAACAGTACCGCCACATGTGAACCAAAGACGCCCCTATAGCTGTGGGCCTCGTCGATGATCACGTACTGCAGTCGTCTGAAGAAACGCGCCCACCACGTGTGGTTGGGCAACACACCAAAGTGCAGCATGTCGGGGTTGCACAGGATGAAGTTGCTGTGATCGCGAAGCCAGCGCCTGTCACCCGGGGCCGTGTCGCCGTCGTAGGTGGCCGCGCGCAAGGTGGGCAGGTGTAGTGAGTTCAGTGCTGCCAGCTGGTCTGCCGCCAGTGCCTTGGTGGGGGAAAGATACAGGGCAACGGCGCCTTCGGTTTCAAGCAGGCCGGGGTTCTCGTTCACTTTTAGCTGCGCCCTGTGAACCGCATCAATGGCTGGCAATTGGTAGGCCAGGGACTTGCCGGAGGCTGTGCCGGTGGCGATGATGGTGTGGCGTCCCTGGTGGGCGGACTCGGCCCCTTCGACCTGGTGGCGCCAAGGCTGGTCCACCCCCAGAAACGAGTAGGCCCGCACTATGTCAGGGTGCACCCATTCCGGCCACGGCGCATTGACTGCCTGCCTGGCCGGAATGTTGTGGACATGTTGCAGTTGCGGAGGGTTTGTTCCCCCGCCCAGCAGCGAGATCAGCGAATTATTGGGTGACACCCCATCATTGTGCCACCGTGTCCATCACAGCTTGGCCATCTCCGCGAGCCGTTCCTTGGGTACAAGAACCGTGACCGGGCTCAGGCTGCGCCAACCAAGTTTGGAATACAAGCGCTGGCCGCTGGTGCTGGCCAGCAGCAAACCCGTGGTGATGGGGTAGTCAAGTGCTCTAGCTGTCAGCGTCTTCATCATCAACATGCCGAAGCCGCGACGGCGGTGGTCCACATGGGTCTGCAAGTCATCAAAGATCGCGTATTCACCGTAGATGCCCACGCTGCCACTGGCCAGCACCGCGTGGTCCTTGATGATGGCCACAGTGAAACGTGCATGACAGGGGGATGCACTACGTTTCCCTCCCATTTTCCTCACCGTCAGCGACAACTCAGGGTCGCCCAGGAATGGATCTTGGTTGTCCTGGGTCTCCATGGCGCAAGCCATCAGATGTTCAGAGTTGGAAACCATTCCCATTCCTGACTGATGAGCCAAATCGACATAGCCATGAATATCTGGTCCGATGACGCACAGCGCTCGTTGGGCGGACTCCGTCACTTCCGCAGCAACGGTGGCGAATGCCGCCGGTGTCGGTGCGGCGGTGAAGTACTCCCAGTCGCCGGTGCTATCCAGGCGCAGGGCTGCACAGAAATCGGGTCCAGAGCGGCTTTGATAGCTCCGCAGCGCACTCCAACCCGTGAACCATGCTGCTGCGTGGGCTGCAAGCTCCGGGGAACCAACCATCATGTCTCCAGCCTATGTCCGGATAGCGGGAGCGAGCACCCAAAAGCTGAAGCATTTGTTTGCACAACGTAGGCTTTAACACGTGGCTTTGAACAAAATTGTGCTCTTTTACGGCTTTACCCCTCTCAGTGATCCGGAAGCGATCAAGCTTTGGCAGCGCGCACTGTGCGAAAAGCTCAACCTCAAGGGGCGGATCCTCATCTCCAAGGACGGTATCAACGCGACCGTCGGCGGCGACATCAAGGACCTCAAGCAATATCTAAAAACCACCCGCGAGTACCCGGGCTTCAAGAACATTGACATCAAGTGGTCCGACGGCACAGGCGAGGACTTCCCACGCCTGAGCGTCAAAGCCCGTGAGGAAATTGTCAGTTTTGGTGCCCCGGGCGAACTCAAAATTGATGAGAACGGCGTGGTGGGCGGCGGCACACACCTCAAGCCCGAAGAACTTCACGAGCTCGTCGCCGAAAAGGGTTCCAAGGGTGAAGAAGTGGTGTTCTTTGACGGCCGCAATGCCTTTGAAGCCCAGATTGGCAAGTTCAAGGACGCCATTGTCCCCGACGTTGCCACCACCCATGACTTCATCAAGGAACTGGACTCCGGCAAGTACGACGACCTCAAAGACAAACCAGTTGTCACCTACTGCACCGGTGGCATCCGCTGCGAAGTCCTCAGCTCCCTTATGGTCAACCGTGGTTTCAAGGAGGTTTACCAGATGGACGGCGGCATAGTCCGCTATGGCGAAACGTTCAAGGACAAGGGCCTCTGGGAAGGCTCGCTTTACGTTTTCGACAAGCGTATGCACATGGAATTTAGCGACGAAGCCAAGGAAATCGGCCACTGCATCCGCTGTAACAATCCCAGCAACAAGTTTGAAAACTGCTCGAACCTGAGCTGTCGCAACCTGAACCTCTACTGCGCCAATTGCGCCAGCGCCCCGGGAACGCTGCTCTGCCCCCAAGGCTGCACCGCCTGACTGCTCCCCCTTTACCCTGCGTGGGAGAATGGGGGTCATGACTTTGGACCACGAGCTGGACCGTATCTTCACTGACCGGGACCGGGGCAATATGCAGCCCACGATCGACGCTTTGCTGCTCATCCATGCGTCCCATTTCGATAATGCCAGGGTGCTTTACGAAGTAGGCGGTGCTTACGACACAGCAGGTATGGAAGAAACGGCGCGGGGATTCTACGAGAGCGCTCTTGCAGCCGGGTTGGCGGATGATCTGCTTCGCCGGTGCTACGTTCAGTACGGATCGACACTTAGAACCCTGGGCGAGTACGAGAATTCACGAAAGGTTTTTGCAGCAGCCCGCAAGAAGTTTCCCGAATCCGCTGCGTTGCGAGTTTTCGAAGCCATTACCCTTCATGCCGCCGGGTTGCCCAACGATGCCTTTGCGTCACTGCTTGATGTGGCCGTGGACTTGGTTCACAGTCCCGATCTTGATCGATACAAATCTGCTATCAGTGGCAACGCGGCCCACATTCGCTCTCTTGACGGAAGCGAAGCAGGTTCCTGAGGAAGGTATCACCATGTGGAATGATTTTGGATTGACTTGGGGCGATGCGGCCCGTGTGGTGCTCTCCGCTGTTGCGCTCTACGCCCTCGTGCTGCTGCTGATCAGGTTCATGGGACAACGTACGATGGCAACCTTGACCAGTTTTGATCTGGCCGCGGCCGTGGCGCTCGGGGCCGTCGTCGGACGCGCAATCCTGGGCTACACCCCCACACTGGTGGCCGGCGCCCTGGGTCTGGTCACGCTGCTGGTGCTGCAGGCACTCACCGGGCAGTTGCGCCGCTTCCCCAAGGGCCATGCGGCGGTCAATAACAGCGCATACCTACTCATGGCGGGGAGCGAGTTCGTTGCGGCGAATCTGCGAAGAACCCATGTCTCCGAGGCCGAGATCACTGCCCGGCTGCGTCTGGCCGGCATCCGTAGCCGCACGGAAGTTGCCTGCGTGATCCTCGAGTCAACAGGAGAAATCAGCGTGCTGCGCTCCGACCTTCCGATCGAACCCGAGTTCCTCAAGAACGTGAAAGGAGCGGAGCTGGTGCCAGCATCGTTCCTGGCTGTGACCGGTTACTGACCTGCCACTAGCACCCCTACCGGCAGGCAGCCCGGGTTTAAAACCCCGCCGGACCAAGGCTGCACGGAGGCCGATTGAGACTATCCTTGATACCAAGGAGATCGCATGCGAAGAGCCCTAGCAATGAGTGCCAGCGCGCTGCTGGGCGCTAGGCTGCACCGACAGCGATGACGACGGTTAGCGCTCCACGCCTGAGCATACGTGTGCGATTGCGTGGTGTTGGCGCTGGCCTCGGCAGGTGGGTCAGCCATGCAGGATACCTGCAGAAGTGGTTGGTGCTGGGCACCTTTATTGGCATCATCGCAGGCTTGGGTGCCGTTGCATTTTACTCACTACTCCGCTTGGCAAGTCACGTTTTTTTGGGCTTGATCGGCGGATATTTCGTCCCACAACCTGCGGCCGAAGACGGTTTTTTGGGTACCCCGAACTTCCCTACATGGTGGTTGATCCCCATAATCGTGTGCTTGGGCGGGTTGCTGTCCGGCGCGATCGTGTACCTTTTTGCCCCCGAGGCAGAAGGCCACGGGACCAATGCCGCCATCGACGCGGTGCACCGCAACCCGCGCATGATCCGTTCCCGCGCCGTGATCGTGAAGATGATTGCATCCGCCATCACCATCGGGTCGGGCGGATCAGGGGGCCGGGAAGGCCCCACGGCTCAGATCTCCGCCGGGTTCGGATCATTGCTGGCCCGAACCCTGAATCTGTCACCGGAGGACGGGCGGATCGCTGTGTCCATGGGCATCGGCTCCGGCATCGGGGCAATCTTCGGTGCGCCGTTGGGCGGTGCGGTGCTAGCTGCCGGCATCGTATATCGTGAGGATTTCGAGGTCAAGGCCCTCGTTCCAGGCCTGATCTCGTCAAGTGTCGGCTACACGGTGTGGGGACTGTTTCAGGGCTTCACGCCCTTGTTCGGCTACTCCGCCTCCAACTACCGCTTTGATCAGCCGATCCAACTGCTGTGGTTCGCGGTGATTGGAGTCGTCGCCGGTCTCGTGGGTCTGGCGTACGCGAAGTCCTATTACTCGATTGCAGGATTAAGCAAGCGGTTGCAAGTGCCCAGAATGTTGCGTCCCGCGATCGGGGGACTGGCCGTCGGACTGTTGGCGCTGGCTGTCCCGCAGGTGCTGGGCACCGGTTATGGCTGGGTGCAGCAGGCCCTGGATCGCTCAACGCTGATGGCGCTGCCGCTATGGATCGTGCTGGTGCTGCCGTTCGCGAAGATCCTCGCGACGTCGCTGTCAATCGGAACAGGCGGATCAGGCGGAATTTTCGGCCCCGGCATTGTGATCGGCGGCTTCGTCGGTTCTGCGCTCTGGCGGCTGGTGGAGCCACTGGGACAGGGCATGGGTGTGCCGCTCTCCCCGGCCCCGTTCGTGATCGTCGGCATGATGGCGTGCTTTGGCGCCATTGCCCGCGCACCTCTCGCCGTCATGTTGATGGTCGCGGAAATGACCGGGACCCTCACGATCCTCGGGCCGGCCATGGTGGCTGTTGGCATCGCCTACCTGATGGTGCGCCGCACGGATGCCACCATTTACCGCAGTCAGCTGCTTGATCGCACCGAGGCGCAATCGGCGCGGCTGCACATAGGCCTACCTCTTCTGGGCCGCGTAGGGGTAGCCGAAGCCGCCGTCAGCCCCCGCGTGCTCCTGACCACCGACATGACAGTCTCCAACGCCATCACTCGGTTGGAGAGCGCGTTCGTGCCAGGGGCGCCCGCCGTCGACACCGACGGCCGCTTCCAAGGCACTGTCGATATGGCCGTGTTGCGCAAGCTCACCGCAGCTGATGACACGACTATTGAGCGGTGTGTTGATGCTGCAGCCCCGACTGTGTCAGACGGCGCCGACCTGGGCGAGGCTATCGACGCCCTGCCGGAGGGACACGGGTGGCTGACCGTGTTGGACGACGAGCATCGCGTCAGCGGAATCCTCGCCATCGGCGATGTGGTGCGTGCCTATCACGCAACCCTGCGTTCCGATGAGCGGATCGTGGCGCAAGTCAGCGCTGACTCCGGGATCACGTACATCAGGATTGCACCGTCCTCCCCGTTGGCAGGACATACGCTGGCCGAGCGCGGCTTGCCCGACGGCGTCATCGTGCTGTCTGTGCGGCGTGGAGAAGAGGCTCTGCTGGCTGCGGGATCCGTGGAGTTGTGTGCGGGCGACCTTGTCTCGGTGCTGGCCCCTGTTAACATGCTCGCCGCCGTCCGCGCGCTGCTTGCACCAGGGTGACAGGGTTCGCCCAGAACGGTGCAGGGGAAAGACATCCTGCGCCCTATCCGCGTCGAGTGGGCCGATGCGATCCAACCGAGGACTCTCCGACCGAGGATTCTTCAACTGGGCTCGGGTTCGGCGCTAGCCTCGCAAACCTTCCGAGGGTTGGTCCGCTGACGCGAAAAAGTTGGAATTGTTGTGCGAAGGAGATGGAACAATGCCCACCACGCCAAACATCACGCCGATCTTGGTTTATGCCGACATAGAAGCTGCCCTGAGCTTCCTCGTCGAGGCCTTCGGCTTTGAACCGGGCCCCCTCCACCGCAGCGACGACGGCCAGGTGGTCCACGGCGAGGTCTACGCGAACGGCGGACCAATTTGGTTGCATCGGGAAACCCCTGAGCATGACTTGTCCTCACCCCGCTCGCACCAACTTGCCTTCGGTGGGCTTGCCATCCTCGTCGAGGATGTCGACACACATTATGAACGTGCCCGTGCTGCGGGGGCCATGATCGAGCAGATGCCACAGGACCAGCCCTACGGGCGTCGCGAATACGGCGTCCGCGACCGAGAAGGCCATCGCTGGTGGTTCGGGACCGAAGTTGAGTAGGGAACGGGCGAGCCAGTACCCCAACTCAACCTGGACCTGATCAAGGTCACACCGGTGCGGGCTGATCATCGATGCCGAGAAGCCCACCGACCTCGATGCCGACGCCTCCATGGCACGGACGTAGCTTCAGGCTAAAAGTCGTGGCCGCCGTCGCCAATTCCCGGGAGATCCGGATGGTAACGGCGCAAATGCACCCTCCGCGTAAAGCGGATGGCCGGCCGGATCAGCATTTCTATGCTGCCCACCACGAACAGCCATGTACCGACATTGGTTAGTGACGGAGAAAAGAAGAAGAAACTCCCCACCAGAAACCAACACCCGATCAACAGATCGTTCACGATGCTGATCGTTTCGTAGCGCTGGCGAATGATGAGTTCTTCATGCCCCAAGTGCAGAATCAACGGGCCGCTGGACGTTCCGCCATCATCTCGATCAGACGCTGTATCCATAGGCCAACCCTACCGTGGACATTGTCCGACTGCCGTTGGAATTTGCGAGGATGCCGGCGCGTACAGGTTCACGAGTTCCGCGCCCAAGCGGACGAGATGGGCTTTGACGTTCTCGGGTTCCAGCACCTCGACTGCGCTGCCCCAGCCAGCGAGTTGCTCCGCGATCGACAATGCCATGGACGCGGTGACTCGCATGCGCACACGCCCGTCCTCATCCACGACGTAACCCCACTCCCGTGACAGTTCGAAAGCATCAGGCCGCTGAGCAGGTAGTTGGGTAACAATTACTGCAATGATGCGGTCAGCCTCACCCCATGGCGCGGGGTTGAATGCGGCGGCGGTGGCGGCGGGGGCCTCGTGCTTGTGGTTACCGACGCGGCGAACCGGCAACTCGTCAAGACACCCGTCAAACCACCGCCCCGAGCAAAGGACAAAAATCATGTTTCGAGGAATCGCTACCGTCAGCTTCTCTGCAAATGACGTATCGGAGGCAGCAAAGTGGTACACGAAACTGCTGGCCGCAGACCCGTTCGGCAACACCCCGGGCATCATGCATAATCCGCATTACCGGGGAATCCAAGTGCAGCGGAACCCGTCGTGAACGCCATGGAACCCACTCAGGGAAACCCGCGGCGCCCATCCCGGACGGTCGCGCAGAAAATGGGGATAAAGCCGGGAAGTCGAGCATTCCTGATGGCAGCCCCGCCGTCTGCCATGGAGGCCATACAGTTGCCACCGCTGGAAACAGCAGCCGAAGTCAGCGGTGAGTTTGGCTACATGCACCTATTCACCACAACGCAAGCCGGGATGAGCGAGGCTTTTCCCGCTCTGAAGGCGCACCTGGCGCCGTCGGGGATGCTGGGGGTGTCCTGGCCTAAAGCAAAGCAGCTCGGCACTGACCTCACCCTTCCGGCGAGCTCGCCGCCCCGTCATCTAGAGCCACACCGGACTCGTTAAGCTAGGTGCATGACTGATTTCTCCACTGTGCCCGACGCCCCGCGCAGCGACAACCCGGACCTCCTGACCGCGCTGGCAACAGACCTGCTGGCCCTTGATTACACGGTCGACGGCGTGGCGGGGCTCCTCGGCGAGGAAGCCCACCTGGCGCTGGGCCGGGACCAAACGGTGCCGGCCGTGCTGGTGCTGCGCGGGCGCACGGAGCGGCTGGCCGCCGTCGTCCGATTGTGGCTGCTGGCGCACAGCATCCCCGCCCGGGAACTGGCCGCGGCACTGCCCAGCCTTGACATTGCAGCGCTGACGGCAGCGGGACTCATTGAAGCGGTGCCCAGCCCCGACAACACCCCTGCAGACATGGTGCGCGCCGCTGTGGACCTGCGCCCTTACGGCTGGCCCGCCGATGAGCAGGGCGGGGAAGACACCAACCTGTGGGTGGCCAGCGATCTCGGCGCCCACCAGCGTCCCGGCGTGCTGCGCCACGACCACGTCCTGGGCATCGGGCAGGCATCACTGACGCTGGCCCAAGGGACCATCCGGCGCCCGGTGGACCGCGCCCTGGACATGGGGACCGGCTGCGGCATCCAGCTTTTCCACCTGCTGCATCACGCAAAAACAGTCGTGGCCACTGATATTTCCGTGCGCGCCCTGGCATTCACGCGCTTCAACCTGGTCCTGAACGCCCCGGCGCTGGGCCTGAGCGCGGCCGACTTCGACCCCAACACCACCAGCCCGCGCGTCTCCCTGCGGCTGGGCAGCCTGCTGGAACCCGTGGCCGGGGAGAGCTTTGACCTGGTCGTCTCCAACCCGCCCTTCGTCATCACGCCCAGGCACCGCGGCGAACACAGCGCCGATCAGTTCACCTACCGCGACGGCGGACTGGCTGGGGACGCGATCGTCGAGAGCCTGGTGCGCGAACTGCCAAGCGTCCTGGCCCCCGGCGGTATCGGACAAATGCTGGGGAACTGGGAGATCCGGACAGCCAAGCACGACGCCGGCGGGCCCGGTGAGTGGTCGGCCCGCCCCCGGCAATGGGTTGCCGAAGGGACGCAGGCGTGGTTCATCCAGCGCGAGCAGGTCAGCCCCGGCAGCTACGCCGAAACGTGGCTGCAGGACGCCTCCCAGGGACGGGACTCGGACGCCTACGCTGCCGCCTACGAGGACTACATGCTCGATTTCGCCTCCCGCAACGTGGCCGGCGTGGGCTTTGGCTACATCCTGCTGCGCCGCCCCGCCGCGGGGGAGACGGCCCAGGAACCCCGCTTCGAGGAAATCCTGTACCCCATCGAACAACCCGTGGGCCCCCACCTGGCAGCCACCCTGGACCGTGAAACCTGGCTCGAAGAGCGGGAATCCATCATGGATGAGCTCCTGGTGGTGGCCCAGGACGTCACTGAGGAACGCCACCAGCGCCCGGGGGCCGAACATCCGGGGGTGATCCTGCTGCGGCAGGGCGCCGGGCTGCGCCGCACAAACCTGCTCAGCACCGAACTGGCCGGGTTCGCCTCCGCCAGCGACGGTGAACTCACGGTGGGGCAGTTGATCGGTGCGCTCGCAGTCCTGTTGGAACGCCCCGACGCCGAGTTTTCCACCAACCTCTACGAAGAGGTGTGCAATCTGGTCAGGGACGGCTTTCTGCTCCCTGCCTGAACCTGAAGACAGCCAGCGGAATCAAATGTCTGGTGGGGGTTGTGTGGTGCGGGTACCGTGGGAGCAACGCTGAGGAGGCCGCATGGTCCTGGGAAGCAACGCCCCGTGGTGGGCCATCCTGCTGTGCCTGCTGGCCGCCGTCGTGCTTCCGACCCTGATTGGGCTCGAACGGCAGGTCAACAACAAATCCGCTGGCATGCGCACTCACGCCCTGGTCGGTTTGGGTGCGGCGCTGTTCATGGTGGTCAGCAAATACGGCTTTTCCGATGTGCTGGATGCGAATCTTGTCGTCCTGGATCCTTCCCGGGTGGCCGCCCAGATTGTGACGGGCATAGGCTTCATCGGTGCCGGCCTGGTGTTTGTGCGCCGGAACAAGGTGCGTGGGCTGACCACGGCTTCCTCGATCTGGCTCACGGCCGCTGTGGGATCGGCCGCCGGGGCGGGACTGGTGCTGCCTGCGGCGTTTGTCACAGGCGCATATTTCCTGGTGGTTGTGGTGTATGCCAGGATCATTGCCCGGCTGCGGATGTCGGGCCGGCGCTACCATGCCCTGCAGGTGACCTACGAAGACGGGACAGGCGCGTTGCGGGAAATCCTGCAGAGGTGCACGAGCCTTGGCTTTCAGATCCAGGGCTTTTCCACCCAGCCCCTGGACCACTCAGGCAATGGCGTGCTGGGCCGGGGCGTGAACGAGGAAAACAGCCCCAACGGAGCCAATCTTGTTGAAGTCGAGTTGGAAATCGAGGGCCTTGCACCACGCGGAACGCTCCTGCAGGAGCTCTCCACACTGACCACCATCAAGGCCATTTCCTTTGACGACGAGAACGAATAAACGCCGTGTTCGGGTCCTGATTTTTGCCCTCGGATTTCTGCGCAATACGCGTTCACGGCGAAAATATGGTGAACTAGGCTCTGGGGGACGCCGTTCGACCCCCATTCATTCCCTGTAGGAGTACCGTGCCCAGCAAGGCAGCAGCCAGCAAGCCCAAGACCGGCAAAAAGCTCGTCATCGTAGAGTCCCCTGCCAAAAGCAAGACCATCGCCAAGTACTTGGGCGAGGGGTTCGTCGTCGAGGCTTCGATCGGTCACATCCGCGACCTTCCGCAGCCTTCCGAGCTCCCAGCGGAGCTGAAGAAGACCTCGATCGGCAAGTTCGCCGTCGACCTTGACCACGATTTCAAGCCGTATTACGTGATCTCGCCGGACAAGAAAAAGAAGGTGGCCGAGCTCAAGGCGCAGCTCAAGGACGCCGACGAGCTTTACCTCGCAACTGATGGGGACCGCGAAGGCGAGGCCATCGCGTGGCACCTGCTCGAGGTGCTCAAGCCGAAGGTGCCCGTGCACCGCATGACGTTTGCGGAAATCACGAAGGAATCGCTGCAGCGCGCCATGGGAAACCTGCGCGAACTGGACACCGACCTGGTGGATGCGCAGGAAACCCGCCGCGTCGTTGACCGCTTGTTCGGCTACGAACTTTCCCCGGTGCTGTGGCGCAAGGTGGCCCCGAAGCTGTCCGCCGGCCGTGTGCAGTCCGTGGTGACCCGCATGGTGGTGGAGCGCGAGCGTGAGCGCATGGCGTTCCGGTCCGCGAACTACTGGGACCTGGCCGGCACGTTCACCCCGGAAACCGGTGAGAAATTCAACGCCAAGCTGGCCTCCGTCGACGGTCTGCGCGTGGCCTCCGGCCGTGACTTCAGCGACAAGGGCGAGCTGACGGGCAAGAACGTCACGCACTTGGACGAGGTGGCCGCCAAGGCCCTCGCCACGGCGTTGCAGGACGTCCCCTTTGCTGTCCGCTCAGTGGAGCACAAGCCCTACACCCGCCGTCCGGCACCGCCGTTTACGACGTCGACCCTGCAGCAGGAAGCCGGGCGCAAGCTGCGCTTCACCTCCAAGTCGACGATGTCAACCGCCCAGCGCCTGTACGAAAACGGTTACATCACGTATATGCGTACGGATTCATCCTCGTTGAGTGATGAGGCCGTCAACGCCGCCCGCCGGCAGGCCTCGGAGCTGTACGGACCCGAGTTCGTGCCCGCTGCCCGGCGTGTTTATGCCAACAAGAGCTCCAACGCACAGGAAGCCCACGAGGCCATCCGCCCCGCCGGCGACTCCTTCCGCACCCCGGCCCAGGTGGCCAGTGCCCTGCGCGGGGATGAGTTCAAGCTGTACGAACTGATTTGGAAGCGCACCGTCGCCTCGCAGATGGCGGACGCCAAGGGCTCTACGGCCACCATCAAGTTGGGTGCCAAGGCATCCGGCGGTGCTGCCGACGGCAAGGACGCCGAGTTCTCGGCCTCCGGCACGGTCATCACGTTCCGTGGCTTCCTGGCCGCCTATGAGGAAGGCCGCGACGAGTCCCGCAACGACTCCGACGATTCAGACCGCCGCCTGCCCAACGTGAAGGAAAACGACGCGTTGACGGCCGCCGATGTCCAGGCCAACGGCCACGACACCTCCCCGCCGCCGCGCTTCACCGAAGCGTCGCTGACGAAGGAAATGGAAGAGCGCGACATCGGCCGCCCCTCCACCTACGCCTCCACGCTCTCCACCATCATGGACCGCGGCTACGTTCGCAAGCAGGGCTCCGCGCTGGTGCCCAGCTGGATCGCGTTCTCCGTGGTGCGCCTGCTGGAAGTGCACTTCACCGACTACGTGGACTACGAGTTCACCGCCGGCATGGAAACCGGACTGGACCGCATCGCCAACGGTCAGGAGCAGGGCTCGGACTGGCTCAAGCACTTCTACTTTGGTGACGGGGACGACGTCGGGCTCCAGAGCATTGTGAACAACCTTGGCGACATTGACGCTCGCGACATCAACTCGATGCCCATCACCGACACCCTGGTGCTGCGTGTGGGCAAGTTTGGCCCGTACCTGGAAAGCACCGTCCCCACGGTTGACCCCAAGACCGGGGAAATTATTGAGGCCGCCCGCGCCAATGTGCCTGAGGACCTGGCTCCTGACGAGCTAACGCCCGCCAAGGCGCAGGAACTGATGGAAACGGCCGCTCCCGAGGAACGGGTGCTGGGCGCCGATCCGGTGTCAGGGCACACCGTCGTGGCCAAGAACGGCCGCTACGGCCCGTACGTCACCGAAGTCATCCCCGAGATGACGGAAGAGGAAATCGCCAACCAGCCGGTGGAGTACTACAAGAACGGCAAGCCGAAGCCGCCGAAGAAGCCTGTGAAGGTCAAACCGCGCACCGGGTCGCTGTTCAAGACCATGAGCGTTGACACCATCACGCTGGACGAGGCGCTGGCCATCATGAGCCTGCCCCGCGTGCTGGGTGCGGACGCTGAAGGCAACGAGATCACCGTCCAGAACGGCCGCTTTGGGCCGTACCTGAAGAAGGGCTCAGATTCACGTTCCATCGGGACGGAAGAGGAAATCTTCAGCATCACCCTTGAGCAGGCGCTGGAGATCTACTCCCAACCCAAGCAGCGTGGTGCGCGTGCCGCCGTGGCGCCGCTGGCCGAATTTGGCGAGGACCCTGTCTCAGGGAAGAACATTGTGGTTAAGGAAGGACGCTTCGGTCCGTACATCACCGACGGCATCACAAACATCACCGTGCCCCGCGGAACCGAGGTTGAGGATCTGACCCGGGAAACCGCCGTCGAACTGCTGGCTGACAAGCGTGAGCGCGGTCCTGTCAAGCGGACTGCGAAGGCACCGGCAAAGAAGGCCGCGCCCAAGAAGAAAGCGCCGACCAAGAAGTAGAAACTTCGGTTGTTGCATAAAAAGGCCGCACTTTCCGGTGGGGCTTTTTTGTGTGCCGGGAACGGTGCCCTCTACCCGAAAGTGTAGAAAAGTTCAATAAAGTGTGAGTTGACGACATTTGGTGACGGTAACATGTAGTTTTTGTGTGATGGGAACCGTAACATGACTCAGGTAGTCGAACTGATGTGCTTCGAGTCACTTACCTTGGTGAGGGTTTGCAGAGCGTGGTGTTCGAATTCTTCCAATCATTCAATCCTTCATGGGGAGCTATGAACATTCGCCATCGCCCGCGCCGAAAGGCCGTCGCTGCTGCCTTGACCGCAGCTGCCATAACCCTGGCTTCCACAGCCATTGCCCTGCCGGGCGCAAATGCCGCGGTGGCACCGGCCCTGGCACCCGCAGTGCTGGCCGTCGCCGCTCCGTCAGGGGCAGTTCCGGTGACGCCGGCCGGTGCCCCGCAGACCATCCCCGGGCTGTCCACGTGGACCGCAGCAACCGGACAGTTCACCCTGGGCGCAGGAGCCAAGGTCATCGGTGGCAACGAGACGCTGACGGCGGATCTTGCCGCGCAGCTTTCCACGGTCCTTGACCGGGCGGTAGGCGCAGCTGCCACGGGCGCCATTGCCGGGGATGTTGAAGTTGCAGTCGATGCGTCCCGCAGCGCAGCTTTGGGTGAAGAGGGCTATGAGCTCGTTGTCGGCGACACCATCAGGGTCACCGGAGCCACGGCAACTGGCGCCTTCTACGGCACCCAGACGATCCTGCAGCTGTTGGCACTAGGCAACACGGTCAACAGGGGCACCTCCATCGATGTCCCGCAATACCAGGAGCGCGGCGTAGGATTGTGCGCCTGCCAGTTGAAAATCTCCATGGAATCCTTGGAGCGCACCATGAAGGACATGGCGTACAACAAGCTGAACCAGCTGTGGTTGGAAACAAAGTTGAAGTCAGACGCCTATCCCAACGCTAATTTCTGGTCCTATTACACGAAGGCCGAAGCCACCCAGATCAGCGCGTGGGCCAAAAAGTACCACATTCACCTCATCCTGGAGGTGAACTCTCCCGGGCACATGCGTCCTTGGCTCTACAAGTACCCTGAGCTCCAGCTCGTCAACAATGCCGGCGTCAAGAAGGAAAACCAGCTCGACATCAGCAAGCCCGAGGCACTGGAGATGGTGACGAAGCTTGCTGATGAGTACGCCGCGGCGTTCCCGGATTCGCCCTATTGGCACATGGGCGGTGACGAATATATGATCAGCGACAGCTACAGCAACTACTCACAATTCGCTGCCTTTGTCGCCGCCAACCCGGACAAGTTCCCGGCGGGATCCGGCCCCGGTGACGTCTTCATCTGGTTCATGAACCAGGTCAATGCCCATGTCAAGGCGAACGGCAAGACGCTGCGCATTTGGAACGACGGCGTGCCCGCCTCCAGTGTTGTGAAACTGGACACCGACATTGTGGTGGAGCACTGGGTCAACTCAGGCCCAACACCGCAGGCGCTGCTCGATGCCGGCCATGATGTGGAGAACTCCATGCAGGGGCTGTACTTCAACCGTCCGGGTGCCTATAACGTGAACCTGGCAAACCTGTGGAACTCCGGTTGGACACCGCAGAAGTTCGACGGCGGAAGAACAGCCACCGACGTGCCCGGCAAGGGCAAAATTATCGGTGCCAAGCTGTCAGCATGGCCCGATGACACCCCTGCAGCCACGGAATCCATGGTTGAAGAGCAGATGTTCGCTACGATGCGCTTCCTGGCCCAGGCGACCTGGGGTGGCCCCAAACCTACGGCAGACTTTGCAAAGTTCAGCACCTTGACCAACAACTTGGGACGCGCCCCCGGCTACAACAGCTACAACCGCACGCCCGTCGGCAACGGCGGCTATGCAATTTCCACAGCCAACAAGTCCGTCAATGCAGCTGATACTTCCGTTGCCGTGTCCACAGCAGCCAACAAGACGTGGACGCTGGAAGCGACGAGCGACAGCTACTACAAGTTGACTG
>NZ_JAUNVV010000046.1 GCF_030540645.1 Arthrobacter sp. | reverse complement strand
CCACAAACACCACAAAAACTAGCCAAGTGACTCAACACAGCTTGACAATTTTCGCTGCGCACCATTGCCGAACAATGGTGCGCAGCTTCAACCTGTTACTCCAGGACCTCGGAGGCTTCGAGCCATTCAAGTTCCAGGCCCTCGCGCTCACTGGCAAGCTTCGCCAGTTTCGCGTTCAGCTCGTTCAGCGCGTCGTAATCCCCCACATGCTCGGTCATCTTGGCCTGGGCCTTCGCCGCGGCTGCCGAGTTCTTGCCCAACTGGCGCTCTAGGCGGTTCAGGACCTTGCGGGCGTCCCGCTTCTCCGCCTCGGAAGGCCCGGTAGGCCCGGCTGCAGCGGCGGCGCCGGCTGATGCAGGGCCGGGAGCGGATGTGTCCCCTGCTTGGCGCAGTTCCAGGTACTGGTCCACGCCTCCCGGCAACCCGCGCAGCTTGCCGTCGCCAAGCAGTGCCATCTGATGATCCGTGACACGTTCCAGCAGGTACCTATCGTGCGAAACCACCACCAGCGTGCCCGGCCAGCCGTCAAGGACGTCCTCCACGGCCGCAAGGGTATCGGTGTCAAGGTCGTTTGTGGGCTCATCGAGCATGAGCACGTTGGGCTCTCCCACCAGCAGACGCAGCAGCTGCAACCGCCTGCGCTCGCCACCGGAGAGGTCCTTCACCATGGTCCACTGCTTGTCCTTCGTGAAACCAAGCTGCTCCACGAGTGTCCCGGCGCTCATTTCCTTGCCGCCGACGTCGAAGGAACGCTTCTCGCGCTCGATGACCTCGATGACGCGCATGTCCAGGACGTCGTCAAGCTCGTTGACCTCCTGGGTCAGCACGGCCGTCTTCACGGTTTTGCCGCGTTTGACCTTCCCTGACGACGGCTCGATCTCACCGTTGAGCAGCTTCAACAGCGTGGTCTTGCCGGCTCCGTTGACACCCACCAGGCCCAGCCGCTCCCCCGGGGCCAGACGCAGGGTGATGTTCTTGAAAATTTCGGTCATGTTTTCGCCTTCACCGAAGCTCAACGAGACGTTTTCCAAGTCCAGGACGTCCTTGCCCAGCCGTGCCGTGGCCATCTTGGACAGGGCGACGGTGTCGCGCGGTTCCGGCACATCGGCGATGAGCTCGTTGGCGGCCTCGATGCGGAACTTGGGCTTGGCCGTGCGGGCAGGGGCACCGCGGCGCAGCCATGCCAGTTCCTTCTTCACGAGCTGGACGCGCTTGGACTCAACGACCGAGTTCATCCTGTCGCGCTCGGCACGGGCCAGCACATACGCTGCATAGCCGCCGTCGAACGGGTCGATGGTGCCGTCGTGGACTTCCCACGTGCGCGTGCACACTTCGTCGAGGAACCAGCGGTCGTGAGTGACGACGACGAACGCACCTTCGTTGGCACGCCACCGCTGCTTGAGGTGCTTTGCCAGCCAGGCCACACCCTCCACGTCAAGGTGGTTGGTGGGCTCGTCAAGCATGATGACGTCGTCATCCCCGATCAGCAGCTTAGCCAAGGCCACGCGTCGCTTCTGGCCGCCGGAGAGCGAGTGGATGTTCGCATGCCAGTCCACCTCGCCCACCAGGTTGCCCATGATTTCACGGATCTTCGGGTTGGACGCCCATTCGTGGTCTGCCGCCTCCCCCACGATCGCGAAGCCCACCGTGTCGTCGCCGTCGAGCACGTCCGTCTGGTCAAGGTAGCTGACCTGAACCCCACCGCGGACGGTGACACGGCCCGAGTCCGCCGTTTGCCGCCCGGCCAGCAGGCGCATCAGCGTGGACTTGCCATCACCGTTTCGCCCCACAATGCCAATGCGGTCCCCTTCTTCAAGCCCTACACTGACCCCGTCAAGGACCGTCCGGGTTGCGAAGGCGACACTTAGATTTTCTCCGCCCAGCAAATGAGCCACGTGGTACCACTTTCCATAAAAAATAATCGTTGAGAAGACAAGTCTTGCAGGTGCACAGGCGCTTAGGCGATAATCGCGGCTCCATGCACGGGACCGGCAACGGCCCACGCCTCATGCCCACGTGCCGAAAAGTCCGCCGCGAGCTCGACTGCATGCTCCCCGGAGGACGCTAGAAAAGCCAGCGTGGGACCGGAGCCGGACACCAACGACGCCAGCGCACCCAGTTCGTTCCCCAGCACCAGCACATCTGCCAACTCCGGGGCCAAGGCCAGCGCGGCCGATTGCAAGTCATTGTGCAGGTACGGGGCCAAAGCTTGTGCATCCCCGGCCCGCAACGCAGCCAAAACACCAGGGGCAACCTGCCGCGGTTCCTCGGCTTCGACGCCGCCGGCCACGCGCAATTCATCCAATTTCCCGTACACGACCGGTGTTGACAGCCCGTGGCTGGCAGGCACCAGCACCCAGTGCAGGGGCGTCGGCGCCAACGCTTCGGTGAGTTTGTCGCCCACTCCGAGGCCGACGGCGGCGCCACCCAAGAGTGCGAACGGCACGTCTGCGCCCAGCTCGGCCCCAATTTGTGAAAGTTCCTCCCGGGAGAGCCCCGTGCGCCACAGCGCGTCGCAGGCCACAAGCGTGGCTGCGGCGTCGGCCGAGCCACCACCCATGCCGCCGGCGATGGGGACATGCTTGGTGATTTCCAGGTGCACGCCACAGGGGTTGTCGGCAATTTCAGCTATGAGCAGGGCTGCCTTGACAGCCAGGTTGCGGCCATCGAGGGGGATCTTTGCCAGTGCGGCAGGATCAAGGGTGCTTGCAGGGCTGATGCTCACGCTCACATCGGTGACCGGGCTGCCCGGCTTGGCAGTGGCAAGGACTTCTTCATGACGGGAGACGGCAAGGTAGGTGCTGGCGACGCTATGGTAGCCATCTTCGCGCAGCGGGCCTACCCGAAAGTAGGCGTTGATTTTTCCGGGTGCGCTGACTTTGACATGCCGTGGGGAATGACTCCACAGCGGGGCCGCGTCGAAGAAATCGCCACTGGTGGACGAGTCCCATGCTGCCCGGCTCTCGCTGCCGTTTTTTGTTGGCTCCATTGAATCCATGTCAGGCCGTGAACCCTATCTTGGCTTCGGCGATGCGGGCGTAGGCGGCTACGTCAATGACTTCGCCGCGGGCGCTGGGGTCAACGCCGGCCTGGCGCAGGTAGCTTTCGGCTGCCGCAGCGCCACCGGCCCAGCCTGCCAAGGCTGCGCGCAATGTTTTGCGACGTTGGGCGAAGGCGGCATCGATGACGGCGAACACTTCTTCGCGGCTGGCCCGTGTCACGGGTGGTTCGTGGCGGGTGAAGGCCACCAGTCCCGAGGAAATCTTGGGGGCTGGCCAAAACACGTTCATGCCGATCACCCCGGCCTTGCGCATTTTGGAGTACCAGGCGCCCTTGACCGAAGGCACGCCATACGTCTTGGATCCCGGCCCGGCCACCATGCGGTCGGCCACCTCGTCCTGCACCATGACCAGGCCGTGCTTCAGGGACGGGAAATGTTCCAGCAGGTTCAGCACCACCGGCACGGCCACGTTGTACGGCAGATTTGCCACCAGCGCAGTGGGTTCGCAGGGCAGTTCGCGCACACGCATGGCATCGGAAAGGACGACGTCGAGGTTGCCCGCCAATTCCGGGCGGAACGCGGCCACGGTGGAGGGGAGCTTTGCGGCCAGCACGGGGTCGATCTCCACGGCAACCACGCGGGCGGCGGCATCGAGTAGACCAAGTGTCAGCGACCCCAGGCCCGGGCCGACTTCAAGCACGGTCTCAGCCGGGTCGAGGTTGGCCGCGGCCACAATCCGGCGGATTGTATTGCCGTCAATAACGAAGTTTTGACCCAGCGTTTTCGTGGGACGGACGCCGATTTCCTCCGCGAGGCGGCGGATCTCGGTGGCACCCAGCAGTGGCTGGGTTGCGGGGCTGGGCTCAGGCAGGGTCACGGAATAATCGTAGCCGCTATTAACGAGTTGGCTCCCCCGCCGCGAAAACGCGGCGGGGGAGCCAGGGAACTTGCGATCAGGATTTTCTCCTGCTCTATCAGCCTGCAGCGTGGGCGCAGCCCCACGGTCCGAGGCCGGCCTTGGCGTAGTACGTGTTGGCCACGGCGATCTGCTGGGCCTTCGTGGCCAGGCTGGCGTTGGGGGCGTAAGCTCCGCCACCGTTGGCCAACCAGCTGGGAATGTCGAACTGGAGTCCGCCGTAGTAGCCGTTTCCGGTGTTGATGGACCAGTTGCCTGTTGACTCACACTGGGCAATGGCATCCCACATGGCTTCATTGGACATGGCCGGAGCTGCGGCTCCGGTGTTGGCACCTGCGGCTTCAACCTTGGGTGCGGCTGCAGGAGCAGCAGCTGTAGGAGCGGGAGCAGCGGGGCGTTCCTTGCTGCCAACACTTATTGCAGCCGCTACGGGAGCCTTGGTGATCGAAGAGCCAGTTTCGGTACGGCTGACAACAACCCCGTCAATAGTCACGGTACGGAAAGTGCGTTGCAGGCTTCCTGCGACGCCGGCGGTAACGGTTTTCTTTTCATCCTTGAAAAGTGCCGGGTCCACGCTTTCTTCGGTTTCGAAAGGCACAGCCTCAGTTTCGCTGGCATTTCCGGCAGTGTTCACCCGCGTCACCTTGATGACTATGTTTTCAACAACAGTTGCGTTGCGGGGGGTGGAAACCAAGTCCGTCTTGGCCAGTGTCACACCTGCTTCGCCGAGTACATCGGAAACGTTCTGCGCTGTCGTGGTCTTGACGGTCTTTTTGCCGTCGGCCACCAGGACCACCTTCTTGGGTGTGATGATGTTGATGTCGCTGGAGTTGGCGAGCAGGGCGTCAACTGGAACGGAAATCCTGGCATTCGCGGCGATACCCAATTGGTTGATCAAGCCGCTGATTTTATTGGATGTAGTGGTGACGACTTGTTCTGTGCCGTCCAAACTAACGGTGATTTTCTTGGCTGTGTTGACGGTGATGGTTCCACCGTTTTCCACCGGTGCGTCAAGGGCGGGGGTGACATGGTCTGCGGCGCTGACGTTCAGGTCTGCCCGCTTGAGCACATCCCCTACGGAACTGCCGAAGCCTTGAACTGAACTGCTTTGACCATCAACAACAAGCGTGACGGTCTTGTTGGCAGTCACGAACGCCATCAGGCCTGCCACGAGTGCCACAAGCACTGCTACCTGGCAGGCAAGCTTCAAATAGCTCAATTTGCCATTGACTGTAAGAAAAGAAGACACAGGTTCCCGTAACTACTAGAGCGCCCGAGCACGGGGAAGATAGAGGACCAGCATCCGGTCGGATTTTATCCGCAGAGTAGTGCGGAAACACCCACCAGAAACTGTTCTTGCAAAAGGGATCCGCTTACCCAAGTGAACGGTGGATCAAGCGGCATAACATCCGTTGGTCTTCCCCGACCACGGCTAATAGTTCTTGAGCGTAACCTAATCGTGACCAAATGGACAAGATTTGATCACGAAAATGTGACGGATGCCACGTTTCTAATCGTCCCAGGAGCCGTAAACAGCTTCAGTATTCCTGCGCAGAAGCTGACACATGCCGACCAGTTCACGTTCCAGTAATTGACTCATGCTTCGTACCGTATAGGGCAGCATGTAACTGGCATTGGGGCGGCCTCGGAAAGGATGCGGTGTCAAAAATGGTGCGTCAGTCTCGACCAAGATGAGAGCTGGGTCGGCAATAGCCAGGGCCTCGCGTAGATTTTTTGCGTTCTTGAACGTCACCGTCCCGGAAAAAGACATGTACCAGCCGTTGTCATTGCAGATTTTCGCCAGTTCGGCATCCCCTGAGAAACAGTGAAACACCATACGCTCAGGCGCCCCCGACTTTTGCAAAATATTCAGCACATCGGTGTGCGCGTCACGACAGTGAATTTGCAGGGCAAGGTTGCGCCGCTTCGCGATTTCCAGATGTTCGCGGAACGAGTGGTGTTGGGCCGCCACGCCGCTCTGCCCCGTCCTGAAGTAGTCAAGGCCCGTTTCCCCGATGGCCCGGATTCTGGGGTGGGTGGACAGTGCATCGATTTCAGCAAGTGCATCTTCGAGAGTCCCCGCGTCCGCCAGCTCCGGGGCATCGTTGGGGTGAATTGCCACAGCGCCCAACAGACGCTTGTTGGCCTCCACGGCAGCCACAGTGAAGCGTGATGACGGCAAGTCGCACCCCACCTGCACGGCCCCACCGACACCCACGGCTTGAGCAGCATCCAGCGCATCTGCCAAGCCAACCGGGGAATCACCGAAGTCAAAGTGTGTGTGGTTGTCATAGACCGGTTCCGGAAGTGGTTCCGGAGCAGCCGCAAAAGCGCCCTGGCGGAAGCCGCCGTCGTTGTTGGAGGACACGTTGCTGGCGGACTCATTCCTCGCAACCAGCTCCGCCAAGGATTCGGGCCGGTAGGGGCGGGGTACATCTTCAGCGCACATAGAGCATTACTTTACCTTTCCCACGTTATTGTTTGCCGGTATTCGTTGCAGCGGTGGAGTCAAATGCAGCTCAAGCTAGTAGCGTGGGTCACATCAGCGTCCGGGCTTAGCGCCGGGCATCAACCGAAAGGTAAGGCATGCACCCGCAGGAAACCATGGTGGCAGGCTCGGGAGCGGTAGGCTCAGGGCCGCAGGCACCCGTGGAGGGTCCGCGCTCTGCACATGCCAGCAGCGAGCCCGCCATGGATGCAGCAACCTTTGCCAAAATCAGCGCTGACATCATGGCTACCATGAATACGGTCATCGACGGCAAGGAAGAGGCAGTGCGGCTGGCTTTGACCGTGCTGCTCGCCGGCGGGCACCTCTTGTTGGAGGATGTGCCCGGCGTGGGCAAGACCCTGCTGGCCAAATCCCTGGCACGAGCAGTGGACTGCTCAGTCAACCGCATCCAGTTCACCCCGGACTTGCTTCCCAGCGATATCACGGGCGTGTCAGTATTCAACCAATCCGCACAGACTTTTGTTTTCCGCCCCGGAGCCATTTTTGCCAATATTGTCATTGGCGACGAGATCAACAGGGCCTCGGCCAAAACCCAGTCCGCTTTGTTGGAGTCCATGGCCGAGCACCAGGTCACAGTGGATGGAACCACGTACCTGCTGCAGCAACCGTTCATGGTGGTCGCCACTCAAAACCCCATTGAGATGGAAGGCACCTATCCTCTTCCCGAAGCGCAGCGGGACCGCTTTATGGCACGGATTTCGTTGGGATATCCCGACGAAGCCGCCGAACTCGCCATGCTTGAAAGCCACCAGTCAGTCAACCCACTTGACAGCATCGACGCGGTCGCATCGGCCGCGCAAGTCCGCTCCATGGTGCAGACCGTGGCAGCCGTTCACGTCTCGCCAGCTGTGCGTGCCTACACCGTGGCGTTGGGCCAGGCCACGCGGAACAGTCCTGCCTTGCGTTTGGGCGCCAGTCCGCGAGCGCTTTTGCAATTGTTGCGAGCAGCGAAAGCAGCTGCCGCATTGGAGGGACGCGGCTTTGTACTGCCGGATGACATCCGCATGCTGGCAGAACCGGTGTTGGCCCATCGCTTGTTGGTGGAGCGCAGTGCCGCCAGCCAGGGTGCGACGCCGTCGGGCATCGTGGAGGACCTGCTCGCAAAGGTCGCCGTACCTGGCATGCCGAACGGTCGGTCCAGGTAAGGCCAGGTGTCCTCCATGCGTCCATTCCGCCCCCGGGGCTGGTTGCTGCTGGGCTTTGGTGCGCTGGCCCTGTTGCTTGCATGGGTCCTTGGTCGCCGCGACTTGTTGGCCGTGGCCGTGTTTTGCTGTGCGTTGCCGGTGGTTGCCGGCGCGGGCCTGTATTGGTTAAAGCATGGCTTTTCCGTCAAGCGGAGCTTTTCACCGGCACTGGCCCAGGTTGGCCAGCCTGTGTCCGTCACGCTTGACGTGCGCGGGCACGCCAACAGCGGGGAGCGTATGCGGCTGATGGAGGAACTGCCGGTCAGCTTCCATGACCTGCCCCGGTTCAACCATCCCAACCCGGTGGTCCCGCGCGGCTTGTTGAGCCGCTACCACTATCAGCTGCACCCATCCCGCCGAGGCATTTTCACCATTGGCCCGCTCACGGCGGAGTTCGCCGATCCCTTTGACGTTGCGTTTTTGCAGCGCAGCCTCGACAACGGTGACATGCTGGCGGTGGCACCGGCCGCCGTCGGGCTTCCCACCATTTCCATTGCTGACGGCAGGGGTCGGGACGGAACACGCAGCACTTCAGAGGTTGCCCATGCCAGCGCCGACGATGCCATGACGCGCGAATACCACTATGGGGACCCGCTCCGTCGCGTCCACTGGCCCGGGACGGCGCGGCAGGGCAAGCTCATGGTGCGTGCCGAGGAGTCAGTCACAGCCCCCGAAGCAGCGCTGGTGCTAGACCGCCGGGCGTTCGCATTCGGGCAGCCGTCCGGGGGCTCGGGCCTGCCCGCACTTCGCACCACCGCCGTCTTTGAATCCGCGGTGGTAGCGGTAATGTCCATAGCCACGCATCTGCTGGACGTGGGCTACACCGTGCGGATCCTGGACCATGCAGGCCAGCCGGCGTTTGCCTCCTCAAGCTCAGCGCTGGAAGGAAACACCGTGGATTTCAACGGCACACACGGCACCCTTCAGGTTGCTGCCGCGTTGGCCGCACTGGAACTCGCCCTGCCCGTGCCCGGCGCCGGAGCCCCCTCCGCCGGACTCCCGGCCACAGGGGAACGTGACTTTGGCGATGCGCTGGCCCACAAGCTCCACCGTGGTCGGCGCGGCGGGCCTCTGGTGGCCGTGACAGGACTGCTCAGCCGCGAGGATGCCCGGCTGCTGGCAGGCACGGCCGACGCGTCACAAACTGCGTGCGCGTTGTTGCTGTGCCACGAGCCTGAGCAGGCCGTGGATGCTCTAAAGATCCTGCACAGCGCAGGCTGGCACGCCGTGGCCTTGCCCAAGGGAACGCCTTTGGCGGAAGCGTGGCTGCAGTTTGACGGTCACGGTCATTCGGTGGGACAGCAGTCATGACCGGGGTCTTGAGCGGGAGCAGCCGCGGACGCAACGGCCCCCAGCGCGACGGCCACGGGCACGACGGCGGAGGTGGCCCTCCTGCACGGACGCCGCGGCGGATGCTGGGTGAGCCCGTGACGGGCTCGGCCCGCTGGATGCTGGCGCTGGCCATGTTCGCGGCCGTCATGGGCTCCTCCCTGTGCCTGCGCGTCGTGCTAGCAAGTTATGACTGGTGGCTGCCGTCAGCCGTGGTGGTTGCCGGGACGCTGGCGCTCCCTGCCCTGCTGCGGCGTTGGCCGGCGTTGGGGTCCTACGCACCGCTGGGGGCATTGGCCGGTTGGTTCATGGCCTTGACCTTGGTGTTTTTTCCAGCCACGGCCGTTCTGGGATTCATCCCCACACCGCGGACGCTAGAGGCTGTGCTGGCGCTGACTTCTGACGCCTCCAACGTGATTCTGACAAGTGCCACCCCAGTTCCCGCTGCAGCGTCGATGAGCTTTTTGGTGGCTGCCGGGCTGGGTTTTGTGGCGCTCGCCATTGACACCGTGGCCCTGACAGTGGCCATGCCAGCGGCGAGTTCGCTGGGTTTTATCCTGATCCTGCTGCCCCCGGCCCTGACCACCAAGGCCGGCATTGACGGTTGGGGGTTCGCTTGGGTGGCGGCAGGGTTTTTGCTGGTGTTGGGGTGCTGCCGCTGGTACGCCCCCGACGGCAGGCTGCGCACAGGAACTCGCACCTACCCAAGTGGAACCTTGACTCGAGCTGTTGCCCTGGGTGCCGTGGTGGTGCTGTTGATGGCATCCGTGCCGACGATCATTCCCGGCTTTAACACAGGCAGTTTTCCCCAGGGTGCGCGGCTGGGTAAAGGTTCGGGCGTGGCCCAGCTGGACCCCATGATCGCTTTGGGCGTGGACCTGCGTTCCCCCTCTAACAACGTCAGTTTGACGTATCTGACCAACATGCCCAGTGCGGAATATTTACGGCTGAACACGCTTGAAAACTTTACCGGGCAGTCGTGGCAACCATCCGCGTTTCCGGAAGGGCTGCAGCCCGGGGTGACTGACTTGTCCCCCAACCCTGCCATCTCACCGGCTCTACCGCGTACCCGTACCGTGACACGGATTTCCACCGTCGGTTTGCAGAGCAGCTGGCTGCCCAGCCCGCTTTCCGTCACCAGTGTTGAGAACCTCGACGGGCAGTGGGTGTGGAACCCCGCAACACAAACCATCCAGTCCGGGAGATCCACCACGCTGGGCCAGTCGTATGTGGTGAACAGCGAAATGCCTGAGCTCAACCCGGGACTGCTGGCTGCATCCACCGCGAGCGCTGCGGCGGATGTGGACCCCGTCTACACCCAGCTGCCCCCGGATGTCCCTGCGGTTGTCAGCACCACTGCCAAAGAGGTTGCCGGTTCCTCCCCCACCCCATATGCCAAAGCCGTGGCATTGCAGGAGTATCTTCGCTCTTCCGTTTTCAGCTACAGCCTGGCAACCCCTGTGGAAGGGGACTATGACGGCTCGGGCATGGCGGTGCTGGCCTCCTTTTTGCAAAAGAAGAGCGGATACTGTGTGCACTTTTCTGCCGCCATGGCCGTCATGGCCAGGGAAATGGGCATACCTTCCCGCATCGCCGTGGGTTACGCCCCCGGGGCAAGCACGGATGAAACAGCAGTTCTTGACGGCCAGCGATTCAAGGGATTCCAAGCCAGCGGCCTGGATGCCCATGCCTGGCCGGAGCTGTTCTTTGCGGGCGTGGGCTGGGTGCCCTTCGAACCAACACCGTCCCGCGGCAGCGTGCCCGACTACTCGCTCGATTTGACCACCCCGGTTTCCGATGGCAGCGGCCCCACAGCCCCGGCCGTGGACCAGGTCCCCACACTGACCGCCACGCCCACGCCCAGTGCGACGGCCGGCGCAGCAGGATCCACCGCAGGCGCGTCTTCCGGCAGCTGGCTGGTTGCTCCGGGAATCACGCTGCTCGTGCTTTTGCTGTTGGGCTCCCCGGCTCTGGCCAGAGTCCTGGTACGACGCCGACGCCTGGCCCGGGTGCGCGACGGCGGCAAAACTGCTCCCGGAGCAGCACCGGAACTCGTTGCGTGGCGTGAACTGCTCGCCACGGCCAGTGACTACGGCCGTCCCGCTGACCCTGCCTTGACCCCGGCACTGAACGCCGAGAGAATCGCACACTTGGCCGGCGTTTCCACCCCGGGTGCGCTGGCACTGCTCCTGCACGCCTACGAACAGGCCGTCTACGGCCAACCGGATGATTCCGCAGCACCTGACCAGCCCTGGGCTGGACGTCCGGAGCTGGCCGACGCCCTTGAAACACTCATCTTCCGTCTTCAAACACACGCCACGCCGTGGCAGCGATGGCGTGCAACCCTTGTACCGGCGTCGTTCTTCAGGAAACGCCAACGCAGCAGCCCCAAAGTAGCCGCGTGAAAGTGAAAGCCCAGAAGCAGCCGTGCCAAAACATCAGCACGGCTGCTGCAGCGCGGGGCGTCAGGCGTTGTTGGGGTTGGGGAAGCCGATGTACTGCGTGTACTGGTATTCCTCGATGCCCTCGATGCTGCCTTCACGGCCCAGGCCCGACTGCTTGACGCCGCCAAACGGGGCTGCGGCGTTGGAGATGACGCCCGCGTTCAGGCCCATCATGCCCGTTTCAATGCGGTTGGCCATGCGCAGCCCGCAGTTGTGGTCCCGGGTGTAGACGTAGGCGACCAGGCCGTATTCGGTGTCGTTGGCCAGTGCGACGGCTTCGTCTTCACTTTTGAACGTGACGATCGGGGCCACCGGGCCGAAGATCTCCTCGCCGAGAATGCGCGATCCCGGCTCCACACCCGCCAGCACGGTGGGCGGGTAGAAGTAGCCGGGGCCGTCGGACGGGGAGCCACCCACGATGGCACGGGCACCGTCAGCCACGGCATCTGTGACCAGGGCGTGCACCTTCGCGCGGCTCTTGGCATCAATGAGCGGGCCAACCGTTGTCTCCGGGTCGGTGCCACGGCCCGTGGTGGTCGCAGCCATTTTGGCGGCCAACTTGGTCGAGAACTCCTCGGCGACGGACTCGTGCACCAGGAAACGGTTGGCGGCTGTGCAGGCCTCGCCCATGTTGCGCAGTTTGGCCGCCATGGCACCGTCGACGGCGGCGTCGATGTCAGCGTCTGCGAAGACGAGGAACGGGGCGTTACCGCCGAGTTCCATAGACGTGCGCAAGACGTTGCTGGAGGCGTCCGCCAGCAACCGCTTGCCCACAGCGGTGGAACCAGTGAAGGACAGCTTGCGCAGGCGGGCGTCTTTAACCACCGGGCCCGTCACGCCCCCGGCGTCGGTGGTCTGCACCACGTTCAGGACCCCGGCGGGTAGGCCTGCTTCCATGAGCACGTCGGCAAACAGGAGACTTGTCAGCGGCGTGAGGTTGGCGGGCTTGAACACCATGGTGCAGCCAGCCGCAATGGCGGGGGCAATCTTGCGGGTGGCCATGGCCAACGGGAAGTTCCACGGCGTAATCAGCAGGCACGGACCGACCGGCTTTTTCTGCACCAGGATCTGTTGGGTGCCTTCCGGGTTGGACGAGTAGCGGCCAAAGGAACGCGATGCCTCTTCGGAGAACCACCGGAGGAATTCGGCACCGTACTTGACCTCGCCACGGGATTCAGCCAACGGCTTGCCCATTTCAAGGGTCATGAGCAAGGCAAAGTCCTCGGCGCGGGCGGTGACCAGTTCAAAAGCCTTACGCAGGATTTCGGCCCTGAAGCGCGGTGCGGTGGCGGCCCATTCGTCCTGCGCAGCCGCAGCGGCATCCATGGCTGCGGCACCGTCGGAGGCACCGGCATTGGCAATTTCCAGCAGTGCCTTGCCTGTGGAGGGGTCCTCCACGGTAAATGTCTGCCCGGCGGCCGCGCTGCGCCATTCACCGTTGATCAACAGTCCTGTGGGAATACTGGCCAGAAGCGTGCTTTCGCGTTCTGTAAGTTCGGCGGCTGCCACGGTCATGAGGGACTCCTTTGTTGAAAGCCGGAGCCACGGCCCGGCTCCAAGAAGAGTGCGCTTGGAGATGGTGCTGCGGCAGTGCGGCGGTGTGCTGAACACTCAGTGCAGTGCTGACCAGTTCACCGTAGTTCCCGGCAAACGGGCGTGTCTAGGCATGCACGCACTGCGCGCACGGCTTTCACTGTGCACTTGTCCAAAGCGCTCATTCAGCGGGCCAAAATCCTAGCTCCTGGCAGCGAGCACTGCACTGTAAAGTTCGCGTTTGCTGACGTGGACGTCGTGGGCGATCACGGCCACGGCCTCCTTCATGCGCATGCCCTGGGTCATGAGTTCATTGACGGCGGCAACATGGTCTTCGGGTGTGCCCGGGTCCGCGTCCGGGGAGCCACCCACCACGATGGCGATCTCACCGCGGATCTGATTCTCTTCAGCCCATTCCAGCAGGCCTGAGAGGGGTTTACGGATGACTTCCTCATAGGTTTTAGTCAGTTCCCGGCACACCGCGGCCGGCCGCGCCGGACCAAAGGCGGTGTGCAGTGCACGCAGCATGGCTTCGAGCCGGTGCGGGGCTTCAAAGAACACCATGGTGCGTTTTTCCACAGCAAGGTCATGGAGCCGGGCCGCCCGCTCCCCCGATTTACGTGGCAGGAAGCCTTCAAAGCAGAACCTGTCGGTGGGCAATCCGGACAACGCCAACGCCGTGAGCACGGCCGAGGGGCCGGGGGCGGCCGTGACCTTCACGCCGGCTGCGACGGCGGCACTCACCAACCGGAAGCCGGGATCTGAGACGGAGGGCATGCCTGCATCAGTGACCATCAGCAGCACCTTCCCGGCCTGCACCTGGGCCAGCAGTTCAGGCGTTTTCACGGCCTCATTGTGCTCGTGGTAGCTGATGATCGCCCCGCCGACTTTGACGTCCAGGCTTGTCACAAGGCGGTGCAGGCGCCGCGTGTCCTCGGCGGCGACGATGTCAGCTGCCCCCAGCCAGGCAATCAGCCGGGCACTGGCATCTGCCATGTTCCCGATGGGGGCGGCGGCGAGAATAATGAAGCCTTCCCCGGGCCGGGTGCTGGGGGCGAGGGAGGCATCTAGGGCTTCTTCCGCCAATTCTGTCGTTTCGGGGTCTTGGCCAAAGTCATCTTCCATGACTCCAGCGTAGTGGGCCACGGCAACAGCCGCCCACTTGGGTACCATTGACCCCGTGCAACCCCACGTTATGGATACCGCCCCGGCGGCCCCGGACCCAGACTCCCACGACGCACCGCCACCTGGTGGTGCGGGCGTCGTTGCAACCGCCGAAGCGCCCAAGCATTCAAAACACACCGCACTTCCCGCCCCCCACTGGCTCCTTGATCCTGCGGCGGCATTCACCAAAGCAGCTGTGGCGGGCCGGCTGCTGGGCCAGCGCTTCTCCTTCAACACCACCCCACCCAGCATGCGTTTGTGGTTTTGGCTGGCCCCGGCCCTGACGGCGCTCATTGGCGGAGTGCTTCGGTTTGTCCGACTCGGCCAGCCGCCGTCACTGGTGTTTGACGAGACGTATTACGTCAAGGACGCCTACAGCTACCTCCAGAGCGGCTACGAGCGGAATTGGGCCGAAAAGGCCAACGATCTTTTCAACCAAGGGATCTTCACCGGTTTGGAAAAGACCGGTGAATACGTGGTCCACCCTCCCGTGGGCAAGTGGATGATCGCGTTTGGCATGTGGCTTTTCGGCCCGGAGAGCACCTTTGGGTGGCGTTTTTCCGCAGCACTGGTAGGCACCATCTCCATCTTTGTGCTGGCTTTGATTGCCCAGAAGATGTTCCGTTCCACCATTTTGGGGGCTACGGCAGGCCTGCTTTTTGCCATTGACGGCCACGCCATCGTGCAGTCCAGGACGTCGCTGCTGGATATATTTGTCATGTTTTTTGCGCTGTTGGGCTTCGGAGCCTTGCTCATGGATCGTGATGACGGACGACGGCGGCTGGCAGCCAAGCTGGCCTCGCTCACCGGAGCGGACGGCAGGGTTGCGGCGAAGGCGCTACTGTACGGACCCTGGTTGGGGATCCGTTGGTGGAGGCTGGCTGCCGGCGTCGCACTGGGCTTGTGTATTGGCACCAAGTGGTCGGGGCTGTTCTTCCTGGCCGCGTTTGGACTGATGAGCGTTGTGTGGGATATGAACGCCCGACGCATTGCAGGGATCAAGTACTGGGTAGTGGGTATGGTCTGGAAAGACGGCATCCTCGCCTTCGTCAGTGTTGTACCCGTCGCCGCCATCACGTATGTGGCGTCCTGGACAGGCTGGTTCATGTCCAAGGATGCCTACGACCGCAACTGGGGAGCAGAGAACCCGGCCGGGCCGTGGGGCTGGGTTCCGGAGTCTTTGCGTTCCCTGTGGCACTACCATTCAACGGCGTACAGCTTCCACACGGGCCTCGGCTCGGACCACCCCTACAAGGCCAATGCCTGGTCATGGTTCGTCATGGGCCGGCCAACGTCGTTCTACATCAAGAACTTCGAAAACGGTGAGGGCGGCTGCACGGTGGACAAGTGCACGGCGGCCGTGACCAGCTTGGGCAACCCGTTGATTTGGTGGGGCGGTTCGCTGGCGATCTTGTTCTTGGTGGGCGTGTGGATTGCGAAGCGCGACTGGCGGGCAGGCGCCATTTTGGTGGGCTTCTCGGCTGGCTTTTTGCCGTGGCTCTTCTACCCGCAGCGCACCATCTTCTTCTTCTACGCCATCGCCTACGAGCCCTTCATGATCTTGGCGGTGGTCCTGGTCCTGGGCATGGTGCTGGGCAAGGTGGGAGACCGGCCGGCGCGTCGCCAGCAAGGCGCCATCTTCGTGGGCATGTTCCTGGTGCTCGCTGTGGCGCTCAGCGCCTTCTTCTACCCGATCTGGGCGGCAGAGATCATTCCGGCTGACCTCTGGCGCCGCCATATGTGGCTGCCCAGCTGGATCTAGCCAGAAATTTGTAAGGCGCCGGCTCGGCCAGCTCAGCAACGGTGACGAACCGATATCGCTGTTGTCTTAGTGATTCACTGATGAGCGCGTTGGCGGTTTGCGTAGCGGTGCGGGCGGTGTAACCGCTAGTTCGCACAGTACCTGCGGCACGTTCTCGGCATCCCCGGAAGTCGGACCGTCGTCAAACGTCGATGACTCATGCGAATACGTGTTTCACAGCATGATCGGCCGCGTGCATGGGGGCGGCTACGGGACCAGTTCCGTGGGTCGAGTGAGATCTTCCCGCCCGGGGAGCGGATCTTAGGCAGATGGCCAGTATTCCATCTGGCGGGTGAGCTGTGCTCATGAGCACGGCCAGTCAACCACGCGCTACGGTGCGAGGTGGCGGGCCGCTTGGCCCCAATTACACAGCTGCAGCGCGGCGGCCCGGGCGCTTGGCTTTCGTGACGGCCTGGCGACGGTCCTTGGTGGGCCAGGTGAACGCCAACGTCAGGGAGGCGACCACCAGCACGAACGCACCGATGAAGATGCCGGCGTCCATCCAGAACTGGCTCGGGAACAGCCGGATCAATGTGTCATCGGTGTAGAACGTCCATGTGCCAGCGGCGAAGAAGATCCGGTGGAATTCGGTGAAGAACGCCTCCCAACCGGTCACAGCGAACACGCCCAGCACAATGATCAAGGCCAAGGTGGCGATAGACCCGGCAAAGAGGCCGCGTCGAATCCCGCCTTGGCTGCGCCTGCGCAGGTACACCATGCCGATGACCATCACAATGGCCAGCACCAGACCGGTCAGGAACGCCACGACGATCACCGACTTGACGTCGGCCATGTGGCCCACTTCCCGATCAAGGAACAGCGGCTTGCCCAACGTGTTGACGAGGTCACCCAAGTAGCGCGGAGAGGCAAAATTCAGCAGGTAGTCCACGGTGTACGAGCCATAGGTGACCCGGTCGTCAGTGGTGAATCCAAACATGTCCGCGGGGAAGCCGGGACGGTGGTATTCGATCCACAAGAAAACCGAGGAGGTGACGAGTCGAATCGAGAGCACCAGCAGCACGATCGGGTAAAACACGGCAATGAGCACCTGGAAGACGCGAGTCAGCACCGGTTTCGTGTTGGCAGCCTTGTCCATGGATGCCTGACGCCTTGCCACTTCTTCCGCCGACGGATGCGCCAGCGGCAGCTCGGTAGGCTCTTCGCCCGAGGTTGCAGGGCCTTCGCTGGACTCGCTGACACTCTGGGCGAGCGAAGCCGCGATTTCCTCATCGCTGGGCAGTCGTGGCAGCCGCGTCGCCGGTCGCATTGGCTCGTCTTCAGCAGACTCGTCGACCTTGATCCGCGGTGCCGGATCTACTGGCGCAGCATCAACCGGTACCTGAGTCTCCTGCGACGGATTCTCCGGTGCCGGATTCTCCTGCGACGGGGCTGGCGCCTGTGCACCGCTGTTGGCTGAGTCCTGGGTCTTTGAATTCTCGCTCACACTTCGAAACGATACCGGCACCCTGCCACTGTCTTGTGCTGCCACCCCGGGCCGATGCCAAACTGTCACCGGATCCCCCATCGGGGCGGTGGTTCACTTCATGCGGTGAAACAGTTGATGACGCGCAGCAGCATCCGGTGGGACCGGCTTGCCAAACGCCTGCTCTGGCGCCTCTATCGGCAGTCCCATGGCAACATTGGTGAGTGGGCTTGTATCAAGCGGTGCCGGGATGGGCCGCTTCGCACCAAAGCCACCGTTGGAGGGCTGCCGCCGGATGCCGGCCAACACCCACGGCATAAAGTACTCCCGAGCCCACAGGATGTCCCCGGCACGGGCTTCACGCCAGCTTTTGCCGGGCAGTGGTTTCGGTGAACAGGGCAGCAGCGTGTGGGGCACATTGAGCGCGTCCAGCACCATGGCCGCCACTGCATGGTGGCCCATCGACGAAGGGTGCAGCCTGTCCGCACTCCACATGCGCGGGTCATGCAGTTCACTCATGGCCCACAGATCGGCAATGATTGCGTCGTTGCGTTCGGCGATGCTGCGCATATTTTCGTTGAAGATGGCTATCTTGGTGCGAAACTGCCCCAGCACGGTGGACTTGCCGGAGTCGGGCCCGGCAAACAGCACCACGGTCACGCCTTGAAAACAAAGGGTTTCCACGGCCCCTTCCAGAAGGGTGGCCAGCTTGTCCGGGTCAGCACCGGGATGAATAAGGTCGTTGCCACCTGCCTGGATGGTTACCAGGTCTGGCTTGAGTGTGAGCGCCTGGCCTAGCTGGGTCTCGACAACCTCATGCAGCAACTCCCCGCGAACGGCCAGATTCGCATAGGCAAAGCCTGGAACACCGATGCTTAGTTCTTCTGCGACCCTGTCCGCCCAACCACGATAGCCTCCCGGACTCCGCGGTTCCGGATCGTCCAAGCCTTCGGTGAAGGAATCCCCCATCGCCACGAAGCGGCTCCATGGATGCGGGGGCAGACTTTGCAACTGGTCCGGCACCTGCCCGCGTTCTACATCCTGCTCTGGTCCCATAACCCCATAGTGCACCCTTGGTGCTGCGTGTGGCAGGTGAAAAGCCAAAATATTTTCCGCCAACCGCAGGCACCCGGCCACCACCAGCACAGGCCTGTCCACCTACTTTGTTGCACTGCTGCCCCTCACGGCGCAAGCCTCAGGCCGAGCGTACGGAGGCTCCGGCGTCGTCCGCGCCAAGATCCCCGCTCTCACCGGCTCGCACCGCCCGGCCACCGAGCACCAGTGTGTAGGTCCAGTAGGCGGCAAGTACCAGCCCACCGATGCTGACCTTGGCCCACACCGGCAGCGGGCTGGGCGTCACATAGGCTTCGACAAGCCCGGACACGAACAGTACCAACACTAGGCCAGCGGCGACCGTCATCAAGGAGCGGCCTTCCTTGGCCAGGGAATTGAGCCGCGTCTGCGGGCCTGGGCTCACCCACGCCCAAAAGATGCGCAGACCGGCGGCGGCGGCAATGAAGATGGCGGTCAGCTCCATAAGACCGTGCGGGAGGATGTAGCTGAAAAACACGTCACCACGGTCATAGGCGAACATGACCCCTGCCGTCATGCCCACGCCCTGGGCGTTGGAGAAGACGGCGTAAGGCACGAACACGCCGGTGATCCCAAAGGCCACGCATTGGGCGGCAATCCAGGCATTGTTCGTCCAGACGGCCCCGGCAAAGGAAGCCGCCGGGTTCTCCGAGTAGTAGGCAACAAAGTCGTGCTCCACGAGCTGCTGCAATTGTGCGTCACTGCCCATGGCGGCCAGCACGCCGGGATTCCCTGCCGTCCAGGCCCCAAATAGTGTGGCAATGAGGACGAACACGGCACCCACAATGACCGTCAGCCAGCGAATCCGGTAGAACGCTGCAGGAAGTGAGATGACAAAGAAACGCGCTATATCCACGAAGAAGTTGGATTTGGCGCCCGTGAACCGGGTCCGTGTATTGGCAAGGGTGGCCGACAACGACGCGGAGAGCTGGCTCTCAGCCGCCACCGACCGAATGAGCGACAAGTGCGCTGAGACGCTCTGGTACAGGTCAAGCAACTCGTCCGTCTCAGCTCCGGTCAGACGCCGTTTCCTGGCAAGCACATCCAGCCGCGCCCACTGGGGGCTGTGCACTGTTGTAAACGCGTCCATGTCCATCCGCCCCAGCATAGCGCCCGACGGCGTCGCCCCGATGCCACGGCACCTGAGCCAAACCATGCTAAATACTAAACAAATTTTCTGTCAATGAACCGTCGGCCAAGGTTAGAATCCATCCCGAAGCGAAAAGGAACACAATTATTGTGACAACAACCACCAACAAGATTTCTTTCCATCCATTATCCAAGAATCTAGAGGCCCGTTTCCCCAAGCGCCGACTCGAACGTCCGTGGATAAAGCCGGCGTAGGCATTCCAATCAAAGAGGGCGGACCATGCCCAAATCAGCATAGCCCCGGACAACGCAACTGCACCGAGAACTGAAATAACAAAAAGGAGACCATTCGGGAAGTCTAATTTCACAAGTTCGGCAATATGTCCAAACACGTTGGTCGCAAATCGAGCCACTGGACTTGAATCCGCTGAGACCGGAGTACCGGCAACTGCCTCAGTAACTCGCTGCCGCAGCGAAGTGATCGTGTAATTATGCCAGGTCAAGTTAAATACTGAAAACCAAGCTGTCGCGACCGCCCCGATGGACATCAACACGCGGACGCCCACGCCCGCCGCATTCCAAGTCCACAGACGAGCTTTGGAAGTTCGCACGATCGCTATGACGAGAGTGACAACTTGTCCAAATACCATGCCCACCGCTAGACCGAACAGTATTTGGTAGGTCATCAGAAATAGCGCCGCAACCGCCACCGCGACCAGACCGATGAACCACAGTTCTTCCCCGGAATTGGAACCGCTCTCGGTCTTCGCTGGAGGGTACGAAAGTTCAATGTTCTTCTGGACGTTCAAGTATCGCCGAGCATCAATGGAGACGTCCACATCACCTTTGACATCGCCGACTATGACCTGATTCCCGTCACGGTTGCTTGTCTTGACCTTCTTTTATGACTGCCACAACGAGCTCCGCGTGCCCAGCGGGATAATTGCCACGACAAGTCCACCGAAAATCGCTGCGATAACACCTGACAGCGTCTGCGTCCAGAATGCAGCCATCAGAATCCACCCACAAAGAACATTAATCGACTACATTTCAACATTTTGTCTCTTTTCTTGTATGGACCTGGTCTCGAAGTTTCATCGGAGGGGATACTCGTGATTCGGAGCTTCCTTTCCGCGTGCGTAGTCTGAGGATCTCAGGAGGGTGTGACATTTGCCCGGTGCAGTGTGTCGGTGAAGGGTTCCGCGCCTGCCGCGGCGATGCCGACGACCTTGCCACCGATCTTAAAGCGCCTGTCTGGGACGAACTTCCAAACGCGCCTCTCGTGCCCGGCAGGTAGTGGTCAAGGACAGAGATCTGCGGTTGGAAGCCAAATCCCGCCTTCAACGACGGTCCGCCATCGTCCTTTTAGGAATTCCCATTCGAACAACACCCATCCAATCAACGGGATGTGACAGGCGCTCGGCTCTCGATCACCGGAGAACCCGAATACCATTTGCTCGCCTCGATTGCCAGCCGATCAGGGCTCAACGGCCACGGTAGGACGCTACCCACCACAAGTTTGGTGTATCAGAGTCTTGGAAAACCAGTGGGAGCAAACACGATGTTCGAACGAACCCCAATACGGCCGTGGCCCACTTAAGCACAGACAAATTCCAGCACATTTATGTTCTTTTGGTAGCAAGTGATGGTTACGGCAACTTCGGCAATGGTTGCCGACCGCTTTTCGATTCCGATACCTGCGACCTGTTGCAGGCTCAATTCCAGCGACCTGCCTTCATCAACCAGCCATTTCAGAGCCGTTCCGCCGGGAACTACACCACTCCACGGGACGTAACGATGTCGCGTACTTCACGGTAGTTGACAACCAAAAAGTCGCCTCAACCACACGAAGGCTTCTAAAGTGAACACGACCTGATTGGTGACGAATTTGCCGATCTTCAACAGTAGTGCTGTCTCCGGCTTCTGCGCCGTTCTGATCCTGCTGATATTCGCAATAATTGCTGCAGCACGGTGGCTGACAACACTCGGCCAATCCACGGCGGCATGACACATTCCGGGGACCAACGCACTTTCGCAGAAAACCCTGCCTTGCGTCGTGGCTAGACTGTTTCAATGTCTGCGATCATCACCGGTGAAGCCGTTGTCCTGGAGCTTCGCCCCGCCTCCTTCGCCGCCCGCTCGCTCGCCACGGCCATCGACGTTTCGGCCACCTTACTGGTTGGACTGGGCTTGGTCATGTTGCTGGGCGCGCTGCCCTTTGTGGTGGACTTCGCTGCCGTGCGGGCCATCCTGATCGTTGCGGTGGTCACGCTGCTTGTCATTGTGCCCATCACCGTCGAGACGCTGAGCCGGGGAAAGTCATTGGGAAAGCTCGCCCTTGGCCTGCGTATCGTCAGGGACGACGGCGGGTCCATCCGTTTTCGCCATGCCATGATCCGGGCACTGCTGGCGGTTTTGGAGATTTACATGACGCTGGGTTCAGTGGCCTGCTTGGTGTCCTTGTTTAATGACAAGTCCAAGCGTCTGGGTGACATGCTGGCCGGCACATATGCCATTCGGGACCGTGCACCAAAAGTGAAACCGCTGCAGGTGTCCGTCGCCCCGCAGCTGGCCCCTTGGGCGGCATTGGCCGATATTGGCCGTCTACCGGATCCGCTGGCCCGGCGCATCTCCCTGTTTCTGAACCAGGGATCCGCCATGGCCCCGGCATCACGCCATGCGCTGGGGCTGGAGCTTGCCAACGAGGCCAGCCAGTTCGTTGCCCCGCTGCCAGCTCCCGGCACGGACCCTGCCGTATTCCTGTCATCCTTGATGGCTGAACGCCGTGAACGTGATTTCCACCGCCTCACCGCCTCGGCGCAGCGTGCAGCCGTGGTGCGCAGCCAGCTCCAGCGCCACGGTGCGGGCGGGAACTAGGGCATCAATTTCTCGTCCCGGGGAGTTCTAGCGCGAGGCGTAGTTCTCGAAGGGGATGTTCCAATCACCAAATCCGTCGGTGGGGGCGATCGTCTCGTTCGGTGTTCCGACGGTGTGGACGATGTCGCCCGCGTGCATGTTCTCAAACACCCAGCTGGCGCCCTCCGCAGACAGGCCGATGCAGCCATGGGAGAGGTTCGCGACGCCCAGATACGGCATGGCGGAGTCCGTGGCCTGGTGGATGAAGATGCCGCTCGGTGTCAACCTGGTGGCGAATTGCACGTCGACTGAACCGTAGTCGCCAGGGTCCCCTGGCTTGAGTCCAATGGTTGAGGCCTTGAACGTGGCATAGCGCTGCTTGTCCGCCGTCAGCACGATGTAGCCGGATGCCGACGGGAACGCCGTGTCTCCCATGGTTGCCGGGAATGTGCGGGCAACCTGGTCGTTGACAAGAATACTGACGCTCAGGGCTGCTGCGTCGGCTTCCATGACCACCTTGTTGCCAATGTTGACGTTGTAGTTCTTGTTGAAGTTGGCGATCATGCCATTGCCAATATCCATACCGTAAAGCTTCATGTCCACGTTGACCACCGAGTTGGCTGGCCAATAGTCCGCAGTGCGGTAGCGCACCATCTTGTCCGAGTACCAGCGGAACGCACCGGGCTGACCGGCACCGTTATTGATGGTGATGGCCTTTTCCACGGCTTCCTTGTTCACCACGGGTTCGCTGAAGTTGAACTGGAGCGGCTGGGCTACACCGACGGTGACACCAGCGGCCGGGTATACGGAGGCGTCTGCCTCATGTGATGCCGGAACCGTGGTGAAGGTGCTGATCGAGTTCTTGTTGGTCCCGACCGTGTCAACGGCGGTGACGTTAAAGGTGTAGGCCGTGTCAAATTTCAGTGGAGTCGTGGCCGTCCACGTGCCGCCGTCGTCGGAGAGCTTGCCGTCGCTGACTGCGCCTGTGGCTGTTTCCTTCAGGACCACGTTGAACATTTTCCCGTGTTCCACCGTTGCAACTACTGCACTTGTCGGGTTCACAAAGTCAGTGCCGGTAGCCGGGTTGAGTGTCAGCACAGCCGGAATTGCTGCCATTTTGGGGGTAGGAGTTGCTTGCGGGCCCTGCGTGTTGGTACTGGTGGACACCGTGGGTGAGTTTTGCCCGGCAGCATTCCCGATCCCGGGCAGCCAAGAATTGGCGACAGCAAGGCCAACCCCGCCACCGGCAACTGCCAGTGCAAGAAGGATGATCAGCGCGACCTTCCAGCCTCGCCTGGGCTTCGCGGTCTCGGTCAACTCAGCCATGCAAATTCCCCATTCGGTGGGCCATGCAACGTTCTTCTTCAGTGGCACATGGTGCGCCAGCTAACTATTTTACGGCATGTTTGCCCAACGAATGGCGATTCATGGGCCAGCAGCAGCGATCGAGACCGGACCGTTGCCCGGGTTACGGTCCTGTGATGGTTCCGTTGCGCAGGTAGTCCAACTGCGCTTCCACGTTCAATTGCGCAGCTGCCAATAGACTTTCCGGCACGTCCGGGTAGACGCGTTCTGCGACTGCCTGCACGGAAGGGATCGTTCCGCTTTCCTTCTCCAAACGTTCGACGGCGGAGCGGACTTGGGCGATCCGTTCCCCTCTGTGTTCTGCATAGGCTTGCGCTGCCTTCGCCAGGCTGGCAAGCACCGGTCCGTGGCCTGGCAAGGCGGGAACCGGGTTCTCTGCGGTGCCGTGTTCATCACCCCAGTTGCGCAACATGTCCAACGACGCCAGGTACTCTCCCAGCCGTCCATCCGGGTAGCAGATAACGGTGCTGCCGCTGCCCAGAATCGTATCCCCCGTCAGCACCATGTGCCCGGCCAACGACGTAACCGCCGGTTCCGGTGCGGAGGAGGTGTCCGGCGTCGCGCCTGGCTCGGGTGTCGTGTCTGGTTCACGGAATGCCGGGGCAACCGCAAAGCACAGGGAGTCGCTGGTGTGTCCAGGGGTGGCCAAGACGGTGATGTCCAGACCTGCTGCGTGGATGGTTTCACGGTCGCGCAAGGGATCCCCGCCATGGCAGAAAGCGGACAAGGCGGCACGGACAGGGGCTCCGCTGAGTTGATGCAAGTAGGCGCTGCCATCGGTGTGGTCGCCGTGCTGGTGGGTGATAAGAATCAGCTCCACGGCACCTGCAGCCGCCAATTCAGCCAGGTGCGGCTCCAACAACGGACCTGGGTCAACCACCACCATGCCCGGAGCGCCGGGCGCAGCCAGCACATAGGAATTTGTTCCATCCAGGGTCATCGGCCCAGAATTTTCAGCCTTGCGCCTCCGCACGAAATCCCCCATGCGTTCCCAACGTTCGTTCATTCCCTGCCCATCCCCCGGCGGCGCCGGATGCTAGTAGCGGTAGTACGTGGGCTTGTATGGCCCGGCCGGATCCAGATTCAAGTATGCTGCCTGATCGTCGGTGAGTACCGTCAGTTCAACACCCAGGGCGTCCAGGTGCAGGCGGGCCACTTTCTCGTCCAGGATCTTGGGCAGCACGTACACTTCCATGGCATATTCGGGCTGCGCCTGATCCTTTTTCATGAAGAGTTCGATCTGCGCAATGACCTGATTGGCGAAGGAGTTGCTCATGACGAAGGAGGGGTGGCCCGTGGCGTTGCCCAGATTCAGCAGGCGCCCCTCGGACAAGACGATGATGGAGCGCTCCGCAGCAGAGCCTGCGTCAAACACCCATTCGTGGACTTGCGCCTTGATCTCCACCTTCGCCACACCGGCGATTTTTGCCAGGCCCGCCATGTCGATTTCGTTGTCGAAGTGGCCAATGTTGCCCACGATTGCCTTGTTCTTCATCTTGAGCATGTCGGCGGCCATGATGATGTCCTTGCCGCCTGTTGTGGTGATGAAGATGTCACCCTGGCCGAGGACTGACTCCAGTTTGGCAACCTGGTAACCGTCCATGGCTGCTTGGAGGGCGCAGATCGGGTCAATTTCGGTGACGATGACGCGGGCGCCCTGTCCCCGCAGCGCCTCAGCCGAGCCCTTGCCGACGTCGCCGTAGCCACAGACGACCGCGACCTTCCCGCCAATGAGCACATCGGTGGCGCGCATGATGCCGTCTGGGAGTGAATGGCGGATGCCGTACTTGTTGTCGAACTTGGACTTTGTGACGGAGTCATTGACATTGATGGCGGGGAAGAGCAGTTTGCCGTCGGCGGCCAACTGGTAGAGCCGGTGCACGCCCGTGGTCGTTTCCTCCGTGACACCGTGGATCCCTGCTGCAATGCGCGTCCACCGCTGCGCGTCTGCGGCAAGGGAGTCGCGCAGCACTTGGAGGAAGATGGTACCTTCTTCGGACTCTTCCTCCGTGGTGGCAGGAACGAAACCTGCTGCTTCGAATTCAGCGCCCTTGTGGACCAGCATCGTGGCATCGCCGCCGTCGTCAAGGATCATGTTGGGCCCCCGGAGGGAAGGCCGGCCGGGATCAGTGCCCGCACCTGGCCAGTTGAAGATCTGTTGTGCCGTCCACCAATATTCCGCTAACGATTCGCCCTTCCAGGCAAAGACCGGGACGCCCGTAGGATTTTCAGGTGTGCCATGCCCCACCACGACGGCGGCAGCTGCTTCATCCTGGGTGGAGAAAATGTTGCAGGACGCCCATCGAACTTCGGCCCCGAGCGCTGTCAACGTTTCGATTAACACCGCGGTTTGGACCGTCATGTGAAGTGAGCCGGCAATGCGGGCGCCCTTCAGTGGCTGGGTCGACGCATATTCGGCGCGCAGGCTCATGAGACCGGGCATCTCAAATTCGGCCAGACGGATCTGGTGGCGGCCAGCGGCTGCCAGAGAGATATCGGCAATTTTGTAGTCGGCCGGGGACAGAGTCACTGATGTGGATGAATTCATGG
>NZ_JAUNVV010000144.1 GCF_030540645.1 Arthrobacter sp. | reverse complement strand
TCCGCCAGCCGGGCCGACGTCGCCCTCTTCTGGACGGCGCGTATCCTGTCCGTGGTTGGAGTTATCGTGGCAGCCGTTGCAGCCTTTCTTACAGGCGCCATGCTGATACACGGTCAGCCCGCGTATGCAGTTCTGCTTTCTGTGATTTTCCTGGCCGGGGTAGTGGTTGCCCTGCGCTTCTGGGGCAGGCGAACTGCGACGCATGCAAGGTTCAAAACCCTCCGGTGGATTGCGGCCGCTGTATTTGCCGCAGTATTGGCCATGGCGCTGTGGCTTGTACCTTCCACCGCAACTGAACCGTCGCTCTCAGCCATGAAATCCGATGCCAAGGTCACCGTTTCCGAGACGCCGGAGCAGATTGTCTTGAGCTCTACTGGAGCGGTGAGCGAGCTCGGAGTGTTTTTCCAGCCCGGAGCCCGTGTCGATGCACGCGCGTACGCCGCGTTCCTGCGGCCGTTGGCCGAAGCAGGCCACACCGTGGTCATCCCGAAGCCGCCGTTTGGCATCGCCTTCCTGTCGACAGGCGCCTTCAATGCGGCACGGGCAGAGCACCCGCCCGTTGACCGCTGGGTGGTTGGCGGCCATTCGTTGGGAGGCACCGTCGCTGCGATCGACGCCCAGTCCCACTCTGCCCCTTCCGGCGACGGGGTGGTGGGACTTCTGCTGTACGCCTCCTACCCGGCAACTGACATGAGCACGCTGACGGCAAAGGTGCTCTCGATATCCGGTTCAAACGATGGATTGGCAACACCTGAAAAGATCAACGCGTCGAAGGCCAACCTGCCGGCAAAGACCACGTACACGGTGATTGAAGGCGGGGTACATGCGGACTTCGGCAACTACGGACCCCAAGCCGGAGACGGTCAACCTGGGATCAATCCCGACACCGCACGCAAAGAAATCACCGAGGCCAGCCTGACGTTTGTGGAGTCGCTGAGCAGGCACGGGTAGTCCGGAGTTCGTTAGCGGAATCTGCGCGGCACGCGATCCTAAGTTGCTGCCATTGGCGTCCTCCTCAATCCGGCTCCGGCAGCTTCCCGCCGTTGTGTGAACACTCGACCTGTTGTTACGCTTCGCCCATGACAGACTTACGCGATGCGCATCTGCTGGTTGTTGGTGCCACGGGCGGACTTGGGAGCGCCATTTCCCGCCGGTTGGTCCAGGAAGGGGCACGCCTCACCCTTGCTGGACGGAACGAGGCGAAACTCTCTGCCTTGGCCGGAGAACTCGGCAATAGCGTTGTTGCAACCGAGGCAGCTGACCTCAGCGTCCCCGGTGGGCCATCTGCCGTGGCTGCTGCAGTGGCAGAAGGCGGTGGGCTTGACGGTGTGATTTATGCGGCCGGCGTGGTTGCATTCGGGCCGTTGGAGGAACTGGACGACGACACGTTCGATGAGTTGCTGCTGTTGAACTTCGTTGCTCCTGTGCGGTTGTTGCGGAGTTTGCTGCCGCAGCTGAATCCAGGATCCGTGGTGGTGCACCTGAGCGCCGTTGTGGCAGAAACTCCGATGAAGGGGATGGCAGCGTATTCGGCGAGCAAAGCAGCATTGACGGGCTTCAGCACCGCCATGGCCGCGGAACTGCGCCGGCGCAAAATCCGGGTTCTTGATGTCCGCCCCCCGCACACGCAAACCGGACTTCATTTGCGCCCCATCTCCGGAGCCTCGCCGAATTTGCCCCAGGGCTTGGATCCTGACGCTGTTGCAGCCCGGATAGTGGCAGCCATCGCGGACAACGAGGCAAGCCTTCCTGCTTCCGCCTTTGGCTAGAAGTACGGAGGCGAAGCGGCTGATCAATGTCCGGAGATGGCGGGAGAGCTGTCGTCGAGGTCAAGCATTATTTCGTTGCGTCGCATGAACCATGGTTTGAACGGTGGATCGAATTTGGCGAATCGTGGTGGACCGACGCACGTGATTCCTGCCGCGTCCACAGCCGCTCTTAGCTCCTCAAGATGGCGCCGATAGCTCTCCGTGCTCCACCGGCCGCTGAATCTGATGACCGCAGCCCGGGCCTCCGGAACCACGCGCAATTGCACCTGTGAGCTGGTAGGCTGCGGTGCGTTCTCCAAAGTGAAACCTTCGGGCAGAACAAAGGCAACCCGAAACTTATTCGTCTCTGCCCTGCCGGAGGCATCCTCCATTCCCTGCTGAACAACGGGGGAGGTCATCTGGATTTTTTCCGACGCAGCGTCCTGCACCACCGGTGCAGTCATGGCGACCTCGCGGTTTGAGCGGTTCTCACCGCTTATGTAGGAAAAGAGGTACCGGAATGCGCGGTTGCCGGCGTCTTCAAAGGAACCGTCAATGACGACCTCGGCAAGCAGATGTTCAGGATAACGACGAACCTCAAAGTCGGCGAATTTTTGCTCAATCTGGTACGGCTGTTGTTCCGTCATGTCACCAAGCTACGCCTGCAGGCTCGTTTGTGCCATGGACGCCGGATCAGGGGGTTGGTGCTCCGCCAAGCCTGAGCGTGATGATGTGGGCACACTGTTTTGCAGCCTCACCCAATGTCTGCAGTTGTTCAGGGGACACCCGGAACCGGGGTGCGGGGATGAGGACGGCAGCCACCGCTTCACCTCGGTGGTCGAAGACCGGGGCGGCCACACCCACCTCATCCATGGACGACTCGCCATAGTTGGTGGCATAGCCACGCTTGGCGACATCGGCGAGCCGTACTAAATAGGCCTCCAAGCCCGTTTCGTCGAGACCGGCAAAATGGATGGTGCCATTGACCATGAGTTCACGCACCCGTTCCTCGGATTCCAGGGAAAGGAACACCTGCACAGAAGAGCTCATCGCATCACGGTAGCGGGCACCCAGAGGTGCGGTGTGCTTCACCTGCTGGGGGCTGGGGATTTGTTCCACGCACATGGACTCGCGGCCGTTCCACACCATCAACGCACTGGTCTCGGCGGTCCGCTCGGTCAGGCGCTGGAGAATGGGATAAGCCACGCGCCGTTCATCCAGCTCCGCCAGCAGCGGCCCCGCCATGGCGATCAAACCAAGCCCCAACTTGTACCGGCGTCCATCGGAGCCGCGCTCTACCAGCTCTTCCTGCTCCAAGGTGGTCAGAAGTCGCGATACCGTGCTCTTGTGCATGCCAACCCGGTCTGCAATCTCCGTGACGCCCAACAGCGGCTCCGCAGCAGAAAAGCACCGCAGCACCGCGATCGCGTTCACAATGACAGAGGTGCCGCGCGCATCGGTGGTGCCGTTCCCGGCATCGGACTTCACTGTTGCAATACTCATGGAAACCATCTTTCCTTATTCCATTGCACTTCTGTGTGGAAACACAAAGTCAGGTGTGCTGTGGCGACCTGGCCGGCCACCACAGCACACCTGACTTAGCTTGAACTTACTGTGAATTGCCTGGTTGCTAGACGTTGACGATGTTGTGTTCGGGGCCGAATCCGAACTTCGTGATG
>NZ_JAUNVV010000143.1 GCF_030540645.1 Arthrobacter sp. | reverse complement strand
GCATCACCCCCACAGGCAAGCTCCTGCGCCGCGGCGACATCACTGTGGAGCGGCCTGCGGATGTCTGAGTCCCTGCTGCTGCCTGCACTTGGGGAAAGCGTCACCGAAGGCACTGTCACGCGCTGGCTGAAAGCCGTCGGGGACACCGTGGCCTTGGATGAGCCCCTGGTGGAGGTGTCCACCGAGAAGGTGGACACGGAAATCCCCTCCCCTTTCGAAGGGATCCTGCACAGCATCCTGGTGGCCGAGGACGAGGTCGCCGAAGTCGGCTCCGTCCTGGCCATCATCTCCGCCGCAGGTGCAGCACCGGTCGACCCCGGGGCCCCGGTGGACCGGGATTCCCTCGGCGGCTTTCCGGCCAGTCGGCCGCGGGCGGCCTCGGCCTCCCTGACGCCGCCTACGGAAACCCCCGCTCCGCCGCTGGTCGAGCTTGTCGAGACCCCGTCGGCTCCTCCGCCGCCGGTCGCGCCCACCCCTGTTGCCGCTCCGGCACCGGTGGTGTCACCCGCGGTGGCCTCTGCAAAATCGACCGGTTATGTCACTCCGCTCGTGCGCAAGCTGGCACGCAAGCTTGGAGTTGACCTGTCCACGGTGACGGGCACCGGCATTGGCCGGCGTGTTCGCGGTGCGGATGTGAAGGCAGCGGCTGCTGCCGCGTCGACACCTGCGGCAAGTCCCGCCGTCGTGCATGCTGCTCCGGCGGCTGCTACACCCACGGCAGGAACAACGGCTCCAGCAAGCCTGCGCGGCACTGTTGTGAAGGCGTCGCCCATTCGATCCGTCATTGCCAAGCGCATGCGCGAGTCCTTGGACACCTCCACCCAGCTGACGCAGGTGCACGAGGTCGACATGACTGCGATTGTGCGGTTGCGTGAACGAGCAAAGGCTCCCTTTGCCGCAGCGCACGGGGTGAAACTGACGTTCCTGCCGTTCATCGCCCAGGCTGTGGCCGAGGCTTTGCAGGTCCATCCAATGCTCAATGCTGCTTTTGATGAGGCCGCTGGCACCATCGCCTACCACGACGCCGAACACCTCGCCTTTGCGGTGGACGGGCCCAGGGGGCTGCTGGTTCCCGTGGTGCGCGACGCCGGGGCACTCAACGTGGCGGGACTGGCTGCTGGCATCGCAGACGTGGCGACACGAACCCGCAACGGCTCCATCAAGGCCGACGAGCTCAGCGGCGGCACGTTCTCCATCACCAACATCGGTTCGGTCGGGGCGTTGTTTGACACTCCGATCATCAACCAGCCGCAGGTGGGAATCCTCGGCGTTGGTGCCATTGTCAAGCGGCCCGTGGCCGTTGCCGGCCCGGATGGCGGGGACGTGCTGGCCATCCGTCACATGATGTACCTGTGCCTGACGTACGACCACAGGATCGTCGACGGCGCCGATGCAGGCAGGTTCCTGCAAACGGTTGCCTCAAGACTGAGTGGCGGGGCGTTCGACGCCGACTTGGGCCTCTAACGAGCCAATTGTGTGGGGGTTGCTGCCAAAAGTACAGCAGCCCCCACACGTGTTTAACCATTTATGGCAGGTCTCTGTACGTAAGTAATTGTGATGGAGAACATACCGAGGCTAGTATCGATGGGGGCACTCGTGCCCTACGTCCCCTGTCCACCTCAGCTAGGTCTCAACTTTGCGAAAAATCACTGGGCTTTCCATCGCCTCCGCCGTCACGGCCGCCATCATCATCTCCGGCATTGGCCCCGCCACAGCCGCCCCGGAAGCAACGGCCCCGCCATCCGTCTCCTCAAGCATCTCCCCCACTCCCGCAGCCACAGTTCCGGCCACTGCGCCTGCCATAGTGCCTGCCATGCTGCCTGCCACTACGGCACCGAGCGCTACGGCGAACGAAGCGACGCCTCCTGCAGCCGAGCAAGCCGCAACACCGGCCACAACAGCACCTGCTGAATCGCCTGCGGAAACGGCCACGCCCACCCATCAACCTTTCGGGTCCGTCGCCACGTCCCCTCCCGAAGGCACTGCGCTCCCCCTCGCCGCACCACTTGCCGCACCTCTTGCCGGGGTGGCGAATCCGTTCGCCGCACCAGCTGCCAATGACGCGTTCGTCGGGCAGGTGATCACCGCTATCAACGGCTACCGTATCGCCAACGGCGCCAGGCAGCTTGCTATCAGCCGGTCAATCGGCGCCGGCTCGCAGCAGTGGGCGGCGAACCTGAACGGGCAGATCAATGCCAATACGCTGGACCTGAACAATGTCCACCGCCCGGATGCTGGCGCCTCGATCCTGCCCCAGGGTTACGACATGTACTCAGAGGTCATCGCGATCAACGGAACTCCCCAGCAGGTGGTCGACTGGTGGATGGGTTCCCCCTCGCACAGGGCGGCGATACTCGACAAGCGCGCCACGGACTTGGGCCTGGGCTACGTCAAGTCCACACAAGCTGGCTGGGGCGGTATGACCACGGTGGTGGGAAACTTGGCTGGTTACCCCGACTCGCGGAATCCGCAACCCCAACCACTGCCACAGCCCAACTCCGCCGCAGTGGTAACTGCGGGGGATGTGGCGGCCGTGGACGCTGCTGGCAGCCTGTACATCTACCCCTCGGCCAAGGGCGGTGACCTGTGGCAGCGCAAGTTCGTCTCTGACGGCTGGTCCGGCGCGCAGCAACTCGTAGTCACCGACTACAACGGCGACGGGCGTCAGGATCTTGTGGCCGTGTGGAAGGACGGCCGCCTGACGGTCAGCTACGGCCAGTCAAATGGCACGTTCGCACCGATTAGCGCTATCGGCCACGGCTGGGCCCCGTTCGACATCGTGGTCACCGCTTGGAGGAGCGGCGACAAGTTGCCCTCCATCCTCGCCAAGCAGCGCGTCACCGGCGAATTGAGTCTCTACCCCAACCTCGACGGCGCACGGTTCGGCACACAGACCCGGATCGGCACGGGGTGGGGCCCGCTGACCATCATGGGTTCCGACTTTGACGGCGACGGCCGCCAGGACTTGCTCGCTCGGAACGCTGCCGGCCAGTTGCTCCTCTACCGGGGGACGGGCAACGGCGGCTTTATCAGCGAGGCCCGCCGCGTGGTCGGCACCGGCTGGGGCGCCATGACGCACCTCTCCGGCATCAGCGGCCACGTCAGAACGGGCAGCCAGGGCATCCTCGCCCGAACATCCGCAGGGAACCTGTTGCACTACCCCATGGTCAAGAACGGCTGGGGCACCCCAACTCAGATCGGCAGCGGCGGCTGGGGCCCTCTGCTGCTCGGCAGCTAACCCACGGCGGCGGTGGGCCGGGAATACCTCCGGCCGGCCCACCGCCGTCGTCCATGCACGGTGGCATACGCTGGATTCATGGAAACTCTCGAAGTGCAGTTGGACAGCTATCCGGACGGTTCTGTTGAGGCCCGGAATTTTAGGATTTCATCCGCCAATGTGCCCGAGCCGGGCCCCGGTGAGGTGCTGGTTCG
>NZ_JAUNVV010000045.1:20083-26635 GCF_030540645.1 Arthrobacter sp. | reverse complement strand
TTGCGACTGGTTTATCCGCCCGAGACGTCCAGTTCGGCGCCAGCGATTTCCACCTTTTGTGAGCCGCTGATGGTGCGCTCGTCCAGCCAGCCGGCCGGAAGTGCGGTCCGTTTGGGTGTGCCTGCACGTCCGCGGGGGCCTTCTGCGTCAACGCCGGGGTACGGGGAGTCCATGTCGAGCTGATCCAGCAAGCCGCGCAGCACCTCGAGGGTGGGTACCGCGGCGAGTTGGGCGCGCAGATCCCCGCCCACCACGTAGCCCTTGAAGTACCAGGCCATGTGCTTGCGGATGTCACGCAGGGCCTTGTTTTCGTCGTCGAATGTGTCAACGAGCAGCTCGGCGTGGCGGTAGACGGCGGCGGCAACCTCGGCCAGGCCGGGCTTGTGGCGGGTGTCGCTGCCTTCGAAGGCGGCCATGAGGTCACCGAAGAGCCAGGGGCGGCCCTGGCAACCGCGGCCCACCACGACGCCGTCGACGCCGGTCTGACGCACCATGGCTACGGCGTCCTCGGCGCTCCAGATGTCGCCATTCCCGAGGACGGGGATGTCAGGGAGGGCTTCGCGCAGGCGGGCAATGGCGTCCCAGTCGGCCTTGCCGGAGTAGAACTGGCTTGCTGTGCGCCCGTGCAGCGCGACGGCGGCCACACCGGAATCCCGCGCAATCCTGCCCGCTTCGAGGTAGGTCAAGTGGTCGTCGTCAATGCCCTTGCGCATCTTGATGGTCAACGGCAGCCCGCCCTTGGACGCTTCCCGCACCGCGGTTTGCACGATCGCGGTGAACAGGTCGATCTTCCAGGGCAGGGCAGCCCCGCCGCCGCGCCGGGTCACTTTCGCCACGGGGCAGCCGAAGTTCAGGTCGATGTGGTCGGCGTGGTCTTCCTCCACGAGCATCCGCACGGCCTTGCCCACGGTTTCCGGGTCCACGCCGTACAGCTGCACCGAGCGGATCTTCTCGTCTTCGTCGTGACTGATGAGGCGCATCGATTCCGGCGTGCGCTCCACGAGGGCGCGCGAAGTGACCATTTCGGAGACGAAAACGCCACCACCGTGCTCGCGACACAGCCTGCGGAAGGCCGTGTTCGTGATTCCGGCCATGGGGGCCAGCACCACGGGGGTGTCCACCGTGATGTTGCCGAGCGTCAAGGGCGGCAGGTCGATTTTGGTGTCGCTGGAGGGGATATCTGTAACAGTCACCAGACAATTCTCTCAAACCTGACCAAATTAAGCGCTGCCCCTCCTAGTCACCCCTTCTCGGAAGCACGACGCCGGGGCCGCACCGTCGCTGGTGGGCCCCGGCGCCACGGCTGCTTGAGTTAGGCTGCCGCGGCTACTTGAGTTAGGCTGCCGCGCCGTGTTCGGGTCAGGCGGCTGCTCGGGTCAGGCTGCGCCGCGGACGTGTTGGAGCAGAAGGTCCACGAACCGTTCCGGCTGTTCCAGTGCCGGCGCGTGGCCGGCACCGGCAAACACCTCTTCGGCGTAGCTGCCGCCGTTGGCCGCGTAGCGCTCCAACACGGCGCGGGTTTGGGCCACCATCTGCTGTGCCGGTGCCGCGTCCTCGCCCGGCCAGCCGGGGATGACGCCCGCCTGGCCCAGGAAGTTCAGATCGAAGGCGGAGGCGTCGGAGACGATGGCGTCGGCTTCACCGCGCACCCACAGAATGGGCGGCTTGGCGGGCAGCTCGGCAATGCCGGAGACGTCAAAGTGGCCCGGTGCCATGGTGTTCAACACCCCGCGCGTTCCGGCGGCAAATCCCGGCCAGCTTTCCGACGGCACGGAATCGCCCGGGTAGTTGTCCTCACCCGTCGCGGTGGTCAGCATTGACTCAACCCACGTGTCTTCATGTTCGGAGGTGAAGTCGGCGGAAACGTAGGTTCCCTTGTAGACGGCCCACGGCCCAAGGGTGTTCTCCCGGCTGGTGTCGCCGTCTGCGAGCGCGGTCACGAAGCCCGGGTTGGCCCCGCCTCCCCCGGTGCCGGCGTCGTCGTCGGTGAGTCGGGTCCCGTCCAGGCGGGTGCCGCCAAAGCCGTAGGGCGAGACGGGTGCCTGCAGCGTGATGCTGGCCACCGGGTAGTCGAGGGCGTATTGCAGCACGACGCCACCGCCCATGCTCCAGCCCACCAGGTGTACTGGTCCGAGTCCGAGCGCCTGCACCACGGAGTGGACGTCGTCGCTGAAGTCCCGCACGCCCCGGGTGGCATCGACGGGGGCCGTTTCACTGCCGCCGAAGCCGCGCAAGTCCACGGCGTAGGCTCTCACGTCATCGGGCAAAGCCAGCAGGATGGGCTGCCAGAACAGGGATGAGGAGACGTTGCCGTGAACAAACACGATGGCCGGTCCGTCCGTTCGCTGCCCGGAACGGGCAAGGACGTTGGCGGCCAGGCGGTCGGTGTGGACGGTGGTGGCGGTGATGCCTTCAAAGAGCGGCACTGCAGGACCTCTTTTCACGCTACTGGTGTTTGGTTGTGTCAAGCCTCACTGTAAGGCAGTTTAAACCAAATCACTGGAAGCCCGGATAGGGCGCACCTTGGCACCGTGGACAGCCAGAATCACGCTCGCCAATTTGCTAAACTGACCAGTCAGTATAAAGATGGATAAATGACAGTCCCCCGCAGCACACGGCGGCCGGACCACCAATCCGAAAGGTCCACGCAGGAGTTACTCCGCGCCGGATCATCCACCAAAGGAACCACTGTGCAGATTCATGCCAACAACCTTGCGCTGTCAGCAGGGCGCGGCCCCGTTTACGGCCCACTCACCTTCAACCTCGACAGCGGACTCTCCGTCCTCCGCGGCGATGCCGGAAGCGGGCGAACCTCACTACTGCTCACCCTGGCCGGCCGCATGAAGCACGACGCCGGCACGCTGCTCGTGGCAGGGCTTGAACTCCCCCGCCAGCTCCGCGCCGTCCAAAAGCTCAGCGCCGTGGCAGGATTCTCCGGCATTGACAGCCTAGAAGAGTCCGTTACCGTGGGCGCCACCCTCCGCGAGCGCCTTGCGTGGCTCTCGCCTTGGTGGTCCGTTGTGCGCAAGCTCAACGACGACGCCGTTGCCCAAATCTGTGCCCCCATCTTTGGCGGGCAGCCCATCCCGGCTGCCAGCACGCTCATCTGGGACCTCGACGAAACGGAGAAGTTCCTGCTGCGCATCGCCCTGGCCATGATGGGGCGCCCCAAGGTCTTGTTCGTCGACGACATTGAGCAGATTCGCAACAGCGACTCCCGCGCCATCGTCTGGCACCGGCTGGCCGCCGTGGCCGCCAAGCGCACGGATGTGGTGGTGTCCGCATCCTCGCTGGACGCCGCCCTGTGGGAAGACCTGGATATGAGCCCCCACATCATCGATATCAGCGTCGAACCCAAAGGCACGGATGCCGGGAGCACCGCAGCCGACAGCGCTGCCCCGGGTGCCGCCGTCGTGCACGGAATCGACACGGACAGCATCGAAACCACACCCCTGCACGAACTCATCAAGGAGAGCGTCTAAATGTTTGCCTTTCTATCCCCCGGCACGGAACTGAGCCGGTTCAAGCGCGGCAAACTGCCGAAAATCGCCGTGGCCGTCATGCTGTTCATCCCGCTGATCTACGGCGCCCTGTACCTGTGGGCGTTCCAGGCCCCGGACAAGCACATGGACTCCCTGCCCGTGGCCCTCGTCAATGAGGACGCCGGTGCCACGAACAATGGCGAGGCGGTCCACGCCGGCCAGGACCTGAGCACGAAGCTGCTGGACGGCATGGACTTGAAGTGGGAGCAGACCGACGCTGCGGATGCCGCATCCGGGGTCGCCGACGGCAAGTACTACTTCGCCCTCACCATCCCCGCGGACTTCTCCAAGAACGCCGTCTCGGTTGGCACGGACGCCCCCGCGCAAACCCAGCTCGACGTCGAGTTCAACGACTCCAACAATTTCCTCTCCAGCGTTCTGGGCAAGCAGGCCATGGGCCAGGTCCGCGACGCCGTGTCCGAGCAGCTGGGCGAGCAAACCTCCTCGGCACTTCTCGTTGGATTGCACGACGCCGGTGATGGGCTGCGCGCCGCGGCGGACGGTTCCGCGAAGGTCACCTCCGGCATCGACACGGCCAAGGACGGCGCCGGCAAACTGGTGGTGGGTATGAAGGACCTGGCCGCAGGCTCGCTCACGCTCAAGGACGGAGCGCTCCAGCTCTCGGACGGGGCAACGTCGCTGTCAACGGGCATCACCTCCCTGGCCGGGGGCGCAGCCACCTTGAACACGGGCGCTTCGTCACTGTCCACGGGTGCCCAGTCGCTGGCCTCGGGCCTGGGCGATTTGAACACCGGCGCGGGCTCGCTTGCCGCTGGCAGCAACACGCTGTCCACGGGAGCTGCCGACTTGGCCACGTCACTGGGCAATGCCGTGCCCAGCGCGCAGAAACTCGAAACGGGTGCAGCCTCGGTGTCCACCGGTGCGGGCACCTTGTCAGCGAACGCGGCAAAGCTCTCCGGCTCGGCAGCAACGCTGGCCGGCAGTGCGGACACCGTCTCGGCAGGGGCCGCCCAGGCCTCTACCCAGCTGGCCACCCTCATCGCCACCGCCGAGAACCTGCCGGCCGAAACCCCTGCCAGTGCACTGGTGGACAGCTTGAAGAAGCTGCAAGCCGAGGGCCTTCAGCCGTTGGCCACAGGCGCCGGGCAGCTGGCAGCGGGCGCCAACTCGCTATCCGCCGACGGCACCGCTCCCCTAGCCGCTGGAGCCGCACAGCTTGCCACCGGTGCCGGGGAAGTTTCCACCGGCGTCTCCACACTGCGTACAGGCGTCGGTGCTGCCGCAACCGGCGCGGACCAGCTGGCCAAAGGTGCGCAGGCGCTGAATGCCGGCGCAACCGCACTCGCCGAGGGCGCCCAGGGCGCTGCCACTGGTTCTGCGGACTTGGCTGCCGGTGCGCAGAAGGTCTCCGGCGGTGCCAGTGCACTGTCCTCCGGGGCCGACACAGCCAAGGACGGCGCCGCAGCACTCGCATCCGGGGCCGGCACGCTCAGTGGCGGTACCTCCGATCTAGTGACCGGGACGGGAACCCTGCTCAACGGAGGGTCCGCGCTCGCCGACGGGGCGGACAAGCTCTCCGCCGGAAGCCATGAACTCACCACCAAGTTGCACGACGGCGGCCAGGCCGTCCCGAACGACTCTTCAGCACTGCTGGGACAGAAATCGCAGGTGCTGGCGAACCCCGTAGTGGTCAACAAGCAATGGGCCAATGAATCCGGCAGCTTTGGCGAGGGCTTTGCCCCGTTCTTCATTGCGCTGGCCACCTTTGTGGGTGCTTTGATTTCCTGGCTGCTGCTGCGCGCGCTTCCCGTCCGTGCGCTGGCGGCCGGCGCCAACGGCCTGCGCAGTGTGCTGACCGGTTTGCTGCCGGCTCTCGCCATCGGTTTGGGACAAGTGGTCATCATGGTGGCTGTGCTGTTGTGGGGGCTGGACATGAATCCCGCCTACCCGGTGGCCATGGCCGCGTTCATCTACCTGACAACCGTGACGTTCCTGGCGCTGCAGCAAATGTTCATCATTGTCTTCGGCACCGCAGCAGGACGCGTGGCCAGCCTGGTGCTGCTGATGCTGATGCTCAGTTCCTCGGGTGGGACGTACCCGGTGGAAACCACTCCTGGTTTCTTCCAGGCACTGCACCCGTTCATGCCGGCCAGCTATGTGGTGAGCGGGCTTAGGGAGTTGATGACTGGTGGAATAGACTCCCGGTTGTGGGTGTCGGTGGCTTTCCTTGCCGTCGTGGCCCTTGGTTCGGTTGCCATCAGCGCCTTCAGTGCAGGACGCCAGCGCGTGTTCTCAATCAAACGCCTGCACCCAGAACTGGAGATGTAGCCAACAGCGCAAGCCCGGCTGGCCGCCGTCGTACGTTCTGATCCGCCCCACCCTGCCCCACCTCTCCTGCCCCGCCCGCCCGAGCAAAGGAAATCCCGTGCCCCGCATCTCCGCCACCAAACAGGCCATTCTGGCCGCCGCGCTGGAGCTTGGTGCCTCGCACGGGATTTCCGGCACCACCATGGACGAGGTGGCGGAGCGGGCGCGTGTGGCCAAGGGCAGCGTGTACTACAACTTTGCGTCCAAGGACAAGCTGTTTGAGGAGTTGCTGACCACGGGGGTCGGGTCGTTGTCGGAGACGCTGCGTGCGGCCCGGGAGTCGGCGGCCGGGTTTGCCGCAATCGAGGCGATGGTCACGGACATGCTGACGTTGATTGCGGACAACCGGGCGCTGGCCAAGATGATGGCGGCGGAGATTTTCCGCACCGACAGGGTCTGGCAAAACACGATGTCGGCGCTGCGGCGCGAGGCCGTGGCGGAGATTGGCACGGCCCTGCTGCCGCTGGTTCCTGCAGGTACGACCGAGAGCAGCCGGCTGCTGATGGCCGGCGGCATTTTCGGGGCCACGCTCATGGGCGGGCTGGAATGGCTGCTGTTCACCCCGAACACGCCGGTGGCGGAAGTGGCGGCAGCGATCCTGTTCACATTCTCCGGAGGTCTGACAAAGGCGCCCACCCCCTAGCGCACGCCCCTCCTACCGACGCTCCAGCACTTTCCGGGG
>NZ_JAUNVV010000045.1:9529-19983 GCF_030540645.1 Arthrobacter sp. | reverse complement strand
CTACCGACGCTCCAGCACTTTCCGGGGTGAATTTTCCGGGGCTACTGCAGCCGTCACAATCAGCACAGTCCGCTTCCCGCGGGCGACTGCGCTGTCACTCTTCCATGGTGGGAACAGCGCTTCGACCGTCCGGGGATTTTTTCGCGGCGGACCACACATCATAGGGTTAGCGACGACTGCTGCGCGGTGTCCTGTCAGGGCCTTCTTTGATGGGGCCACATGAACTCGTCTCTGCCATCGTGAATCGATTCTGGGAATTGTCCACTTCATCCAACGATTTGTGCTGCACCAATGACGCCAGCGGAATTGTGCAATTGTGCCGGCCTGATAGGTGTGGCCAGACGTATCTGCGGTAGAAACTCTTCATGCCGGACCGAGATACCGCCGCCTATGACGATCAGGTCGGGGGAGAACAAAAATTCTATATGCAACAGATACCGCTGTAGTCGCGAGGTGTATTCGTTCCAGCTCAGTCCTTCATTTTCGCGCGCGACTGCTGAGGTTGTGGTTTCGGCCTTGAGTCCGCCAATTTCCAGGTGGCCCAATTCAAGGTTGGGTACAAGGTTCCCGTTGATCATCAGGGCCGAACCGATTCCTGTGCCTAGAGTGAGGACTAGTACCGCTCCTTTGTGCCCTTTTCCTGCGCCGTGGCTTGTTTCAGCCAGGCCGGCAGCATCAGCGTCGTTAATGACATGGACCGTTCGTTGGAGTGCTTCTTCGAGGAGAATCTCAACTTTCTGACCGATCCATTCAACGCTGATGTTAGCTGCTGAACAGGCTATTCCTTGGCGAATGATGGCAGGGAATGCGACTCCCACGGCAGCGAATTGCGATGGAGCGGTTTCCCATGACTGAACATCAGCGACCACTGCACGCACAGCTTCAGCAATGGCCGCAGGATTGGCAGGCTGGGGCGTGGGTATCTGGGCGATAGGGCTGGCGAGGGTTCCGGTGGCCGTGTCCACCACCCCGTATTTGATGGCGGTGCCGCCAATGTCGATGCCTATGCGCAGGGAGTCGTGGGTAGTTTTCTCCAAGGAGGGTCCATTCGTTGTTGCAGTGCTGGGTTGGATGTGCAACGGACACTGCCGCCCGCCCCAGATTCTGTACGGGCGGCAGTGTCCGGCTTATTGGTTCGCAGGTTTTAGACGAGCCAAGCGGTGGCGTCGGCGGGCAGCATCCGATCTTCCAATGGAACGCTGCTCAGGGCTACTGTTCCTTGGGGAAGCTCGACGGCGGTCGTGCCGAAGTTAGTGACGACGTTCCAACCGTTGGGACGGGCGAAGTGCAGCACGTCAGGGTTACTGTTGGTGATCCAGGCAAGCTCCTCGGAAGTTTGCAACGATCTGCGTAGGGCCAAGGCCTTGCGGTACATGTTCAGCGTTGAGCCTTCCAATGCGTTTTGGGCCGAAACTGCGTGCTGGGCAAACCACGCAGGCTGTGGGAGGTGTGCTTTGGCGCTGCTGAACCCAAACGAAGTCTCTGAGCTGGTCCAGGGCAGCGGTACCCGGCAGCCGTCACGGCCCTTCTCAATGCCTTTGTTGCGGAAGAACGCGGGATCTTGGCGATCGGCGTCGGGGATGTCAGCCACCTCATGCAGGCCCAGTTCCTCTCCCTGATACAGATAAGCCGAACCTGGTAGTGCCAGCATGAAAAGGGTCGCTGCTTTGGCGCGGCGCAGGCCGAGCTCGCGGTTGAGCTCTGTCTCAGCTCCGCCTGCCAGGATCCAGTCCTTGCCGTCTTGGGTCTTTGCTGGATCTGCCAGCTTCGCCAGCCCGTAGCGGGTGGCGTGGCGGACCACGTCGTGGTTGGAGAAGACCCAAGTGGAGGACGCTCCGGTAGCTGCGGATTCAGCCAGATTTTTCGTCACGATCGAGGCGTAGGAATCTGCCTCAAAATCCGCCATGAGCAAATCAAAGTTGAACGCCTGGCCCAAACCTTCGGTGGAGGCGTAACGGGCGCGGCGGGACTGGTCCACCCATGCTTCGGCAACTGCTGTGCGTGGAGGGTTGTACTCGTTGAACAGGGCCCGCCACTCGGCATAAATTTCGTGAACCTCGTCCCTGTCCCACAAGGGGTTTGTGCCGTTGTTCAGTTTCTCCAGTTGGAGAATCTGCGCTTGGGACGGCAGTGGTTCGGTCAGGTCCTTCATTAGGGCGTGCGCTACATCGATGCGGAAGCCGTCAACGCCCCGGTCCGACCAGAAACGCAGTGTTTTCAGGAAATCGTCGCGGATTTCCCTATTGGCCCAGTTGAAGTCGGGTTGTTCGGAGGCGAAGAGGTGAAGGTACCACTGACCGTCGGGAACCTGGGTCCAGGCAGGTCCGCCAAAGACGGAGACCCAGTCTGAGGGTGGGAGTTCGCCGTTGGTGCCTTGGCCGTCGCGGAAGATGTAGCGGGCGCGGGCCGCTGATCCCCTCTTGGCCGCAAGGGCTTCCTGGAACCATGCGTGCTGGTTGGAGGAGTGGTTGGGGACGATGTCCACGATGAGTTTCATGCCGGCTGTGTGCAGAGCTGCTGTCATCTCATCAAAGTCTGACAGGGTGCCCAAACGTGGGTCGACGTTGCGGTAGTCGGCTACATCGTAGCCGCCGTCGGCTAGCTCAGAGGGGTAGAAAGGGCTCAGCCAGACGGCGTCCACACCCAGTTCTTTCAGGTACGGAACCTTGGTAGTGATGCCTTTGATGTCGCCGAGTCCGTCAGCACCCGCGTCGTAGAAGCTGCGAGGGTAGATCTGGTAAACAGCGGCTTGGCGCCACCACTTTGGATCCTCAGAGAGCAGATCCGGGGTGTGGGCGGAAAGCGTAGAAGCAGGCATGGAATGTTCCTTTTTCAGTAGTGCGTTTGTTGTGGGTCGTTGAAGTACAGGGTGCTATTTGACGGCGCCGCGCATGACGCCGGACATGATCCAGCGCTGTGCGAACAGGTAGACGAGCAGCGTTGGTGCCAAAGCCATGAGGTAGGAAGAGAAGGCAAGGGAATAGTTGGTGTTGAACTGTCCTTGGAACAACTGCTGGACCACTGGCAGGGTTTGCAATGCCGGGTCGGCTATGAGCATCTGGGGAAGCAGGAAGTCGTTCCAAGAACCGAGGAAGGCAAAGATGCCAACCGTGGCACTCATGGGGGCGAGCAGCGGAAAGATGACCTTGCGGAACGTCTGCCAAGTGCTCGCGCCATCGAGCCTTGCCGCTTCTTCCAGCTCGATCGGGATGGACTTCAGGAAGGCGATGAAGAGCAGTGAGTTGAAGGAGATGCCACCCACGATGTGGATGAACGCCACGCCCAGCGGGTTGTCGATGCCGAACATGGCCGTCTGCTTGATCAAGGGAAGGATCACTACAGGGAACGGCACAAACATGGCCGAGAGCAGGTAGATGTAGGAGAGCCGGAAGAATTTCCGGTCCCAATTGCGCACAATGGCGTAGGCCACCAAGGAGCTGGCGCCCAGGGCGCCCAGCACCGAAATGACGGTGATGAAGGCCGTAGACATGAAGGCGGCAGGGTAATTTGTCATCTCAAAGGCTTGTGCGAAGTTTCCCCATTGCGGGTCCGTGGGCCAGGCGAAGCCGGTTCCGGAGGCTGCTTGTTCGGGGGATTTCAGGGCCATGCTGATGGTGAAGTACAGCGGCACCAGGATGGTCAGGGATGCCACGAGCATCAGCGCTGTCATCCACCAGTTGATCTTGTAGCCTTCACGGTTCATCCGGCGAATCTTGGTGGGGCGGGGTACGTCCAGTTGTGCCGGGCCGTGTAGTTCCGGTTGCAGTTCCGTCAATGGTGTTGTCATTACAGTGAAACCTCCCGACGGCGCAGAATTTGCAGCTGCAGCAGTGAAATGATGAGCGTGATGATGAAAAAGATGATGGCGTTGGCCATTTGGTAGGAGTAGTCGCCGCCAGCAAAGCCGGAGAAGATGCGCATGGCAACTGATTGGGTGGCCGTTCCGGGACCGCCGCCGGTCAGGGCGACAATGATCTCGTAGGTGCCCAAGTAGCCCTTGAATCCAAGGATGATGTTGATGACGACGTATCCAGCAATCAGGGGAAGAGAGATGCTGCGCACTTGGCGCCATGCTCCTGCCCCGTCAAGCGAGGCTGCCTCTGAGAGGTCCGGTGAGATGCTTTGCAGGCCTGCTAGGTAGATGATGGTGGCTCCGGGGGCGGCTTGCCATACGGTAACGAAAACAATCGCCGCCCAAGCCCAGTGCTCATTGGCCAGGATGCTCGTGGCCAGCGGGGCGATTCCCAAACTGTCAGCGATGGTCGGCACGGTGTTGGAAAACAGGTAGTTGAAGACATAGGCAATGATCAGTCCCGAGAGCACCATGGGAATGAAGTAGATGCCGCGGATCCCGGTCTTCCATTTGATTCGGGAGTTCAGGCCGAGAGCCAACAGCAGGGCCACTACGTTCACGGTAATGGTTGCCACGATGGCGAAGAAGAAGGTGAACGCGTACGAGGCAAGTATTTCCGGGTCGGTAAAGATGTTCTGGAAGTTCCGCAGGCCCACCATTTTCCAGTCGCCATAGCCGGCGTAGTTGGTGAAGCTGAAGAAGCCACCAATGACGGCCGGGACGGTGCTGAACAATGCGAACAGCAGCAGGACCGGGATGATCATCCAGTAGTAGGTCGGATCGACCTTGCGGCTGGGGCGCAGCTGCTGCGCAACTGCGAGAGTGGAGGCATTCCTGCTCTTCTTTTTATCGGTGGTGGGCGTCTCTGGCGCGCTGACGTCGGCTGGGACGGTCATGATTCTCTCCTTCAAGGGACTAGGCGTTGCGGGTGGCAACGCGGTGCCAGGCGTCGTCGAGGGTGGTCAGGAATGCTTTGTCGTTTCTATTCAGGGCCAAGGTTTGGAAGTAGTTGTTCAACGTGATGGCTGGTGGAAAGTAGTTGGTCACATTGAGGTAGTACTTGCCGGAAGTGATCAGCGGCTGAAGTCCGGAAATCTGCGGGTTGGCGTTCACTGTGGCTTCCTTCAGGGGCGAGAAAGCGGAGAACTTGGTGTTGTAGGCATTGACCACAGCTGGGTCCATGAGGTAGCTGACGAAGCGTTTGGCCGCTTCGAGCCTTGGTGTGGAGCGGACGATGGAAAAGGTCATATCCAAGGTGACTTGGGTCTTTGTTTCAGTCGGATCCTCACTCATGGGCAGGGCAAAGGTACCCACTTTGAGATCCGGATTGATGGTGGTCAATTCCGACAGTGCCCATGGACCCTGCATGTACATGGCAGCGCCTCCCTTGGCGAAGGCTGCATTGCCATCGGTATAGGATCGGCTGCCAGCGTCCTTTTGCATGAAGTCCAAGATTTTCAGGAACTTGTCCGTGGCGATTTTGAAATCGCTGCTGAAGGAGACAGTCGGATCGCTTTTCAAGTCCTCGGCTGTTAGTGGCATGCGTGAGAAGAAATCAGCAAGGTCTACTGTGCCCCCAGATGCATAGCCATAGGGTTGGCCCAGCGTCCACGAGTCTTTGAATGTGCCGTAGATGGGCGTCAGACCGGCAGCTTGGAAGGTGGTGCAGGCTCCCAAAAACTCACTCCACGTGGTGGGCACGTCGACACCGTGCTGGGCAAACAGTGCTTTGTTGTAGATGACGCCAGCTGCTGCCAGTGAGAAGGGCAGCGCACTCAATTCCGAGTCTTGGTATTGCCCGAAGGATTTGATGAGTTCAAGAGCCTTAGGATCTGCCATGGCTGCTGCCGGAAGGTCTGAGAGGTCGGCGAAAATGCCTTTCCTGGTGAAGTCGGCGACTGTCACCGAGTAGGCGTTGGTCACCACATCGGCTGGGTTGTCGCGAATCAATCCTGGAACCCAATTGCCGGCATTAAAGTCCTGAACGACACGGATATCCGCATTCTTTGACTCGAAGTCCTTGATGAGAGCGTTGAAGTACTCCACAACTTCGGGCTTGTTTTGCTGCAAACGAATGGTGGTGATGGTATCCGCAGAGGTGCCAGAGCAAGCAGGCAGGGCGAGACCTACTGCTGCGACCGCTGCCATGGACAGCAACTTTCGACGGGTCAGGCCCGAGGGGCTCACAGTACGGTTCCCACGGAGGATGGGGAAACAGCCTTCATCAAAAACTCCCTTGTTCTTTCGGGCGGAGGTGGATCTGTTGCACGACCGTGGAATAGGTCGCGAGTATAATTTGCAGCATATATTTAGGTTCTAAATTTATGCCCTGTTAGTATTATGTGCATCACAGGGCAAGACGTCAAGGGGCAATTTTTTGGAACGCATAGCGAGCACTCCCCAACAGCTGCGCCGGACAAATATGAGTGCCATTCTGGGCGTCATGCGCCGCTCCAGCGCGGTCACCGGCACTGACCTCATCGAGGCGACCGGCCTGGCACGCGCAACGGTTATTGCCGTGTGTGACGATCTGATCCAGGCCGGCTGGGTGCGCGAGTTAGCACCGCAGAAGATGACAGTGCAGAAGGGTCGCCCAGCAAGAGTGTTCGAATTCGATGCGCGGGCCGGAGTAGTTGTCGGCCTGGATTTTGGGTCTGAAAAGACCACTGCACTTGTTGCCGATCTCCGCGGAAATATATTGGCGAAGGCCACCGAGAGCCTGGGCGGGTTCATGGCCCCGGATGTCCAGCGCCTAGCCACCATCGACAAGGCACTCGGGAAGGCGTTGGCCGACGCCGACGCACGGCATGCAGACGTCTTGGTTGCCGGTGTGGGCATCGCCGCACCGGTGGACCGCAGCGGCAATATTTCCCACAGCCAACTTTTTTGGGAAAGCTTTGACATTGGCATCCAAGAAAACCTGCGTGACCGTTTCGGCTGGCCGGTGCTGTTGGCAAATGACGCTAACCTTGCGGCCATGGCTGAACATTGGATGGGTGTGGGCCGTGGTGTCAACGACCTGGCCGTCATGTTGGCAGGGGAACGCATCGGATTCGGATTGATGGATTCCGGACAGCTACTACATGGCGCATCCGGGCGCAGTGGTGAAGTCGGGCTTCTCGACCTGGTAGATGGTGTCGGGACACCAGACGGCATTGCAGCATTGGCTCGTGACATGGCTGTTGCCGCTTGCAAAAAGGACTCTCCGTCGACAGTTCTGGCAACGCTGGCCGAAAACAGCGAAGTGGGTATCACCGCCGAGGCCGTCTTTGCCGCGGCAGCCCAAGGCGACCTTGTCTCTGCGCAGATACTTGATGCCATAGGTAGGCGCATGGGCCGCGTCGTCGCCATAATGGCAACGTTTATGGATCCAGAACTGGTGGTTGTTGGTGGCGCAGTGGCAGCATCCTCGAGCATTTTGTTGACACCACTCCGATCGGAACTGGCTCGTTACATGCCTAACCCGCCGAGGGTCGAGGTGTCCACACTCGGGGACGCAATCGTCACACTCGGAGCCGTCCGGTTAGCTTTGGACTACGTGGAAAAGCACGCTTTGAACCTGGACTTGGATGATTGACAACCAGTTCGAGGGAGGATCATACTGGCTCCATAATTCGTAGTGATTCATACCACAGGATAATTTCCTCGCATCGTGAAGATTGGTACCTTCAAAGAAGAAGCTGACCGACATGTCAAAAATTCCGCTAGGGCTGAGTCCACGCCTATACAATGAAGATCTCGCTCCGGCAGAACATCGTAAATGGGGCACGTACTCGCTTTTTGCGATGTGGATGTCCGATGTTCACTCCCTCGGTGGCTATACCTTTGCAGCTGGACTGTTTGCGCTCGGTCTCGGTGCCTGGCAGGTATTTCTGGCCCTGATTGTGGGAATCTTCATCGTGTACTTCCTAGTGAACCTTTCCGGCTACGCCGGGCAGAAAACAGGTGTGCCTTTCCCTGTGATATCTCGCATTTCTTTCGGTACATTTGGCGCTAATCTACCTGCGCTGATCCGTGCGATCGTGGCCATAGCTTGGTATGGGATCCAGACCTGGCTCGCTTCACGCGCCGTGATCGTACTCCTTTTGCAGATCTGGCCTGGCTTGAAGTTCATGACCACCAATGACTTCCTCGGTGAATCGACATTGGGATGGTTGGCTTTTCTGGTGGTGTGGGCACTTCAGTTGCTTCTCCTGCGCAACGGGATGGAAACGATAAGAAAATATCAGGAGTGGGCGGGACCGGCTATTTGGGCCGTTCTGCTGGTCCTCGTATTCTATATTCTGGCCAAGGCTGGATGGAACGTCTCGTTCACGTTGCCCGGTGGCGACGCGCGGTGGGGCATCTGGCAGGCGTTCTTCGCGGCAGTATCACTGACCATCGCTTACTTCTCAACACTGATGCTCAACTTTTGTGACTTTGCCCGGTTCGCCCCCACCAAACAGGCGGTGCGCCGAGGGAATCTATGGGGCCTACCCGTGAACTTCATCGCCTTCTCCGTGGTGTCGGTGATCGTGACGACAGGAACTTTCCAGGTCTATGGAGAGCACATTTATGATCCGGTCGACATCGTCGGTCGAATCGGCAACGTCTGGGTGATTTTACTCGGGGCGGTGACGTTCATCGTCGCTACTCTCGGCATCAACGTCGTCGCAAACTTCGTCTCACCTGCGTATGACCTGGCCAACTTGTATCCAAAGAAGATCGACTTCAAGACAGGTGGTCTGATTAGTGCGATCATCGCGATCCTGATCACCCCGTGGAATCTCTTCAATAGCCCGGTGGCCGTAAACCTCTTCCTTGGTGGTCTTGGAGCACTCCTTGGGCCGCTGTTCGGCATCATCATGATCGACTACTACGTGCTGCGGAAACAGCACGTAGATGTCATGGGGTTGTTCCGTGAAGACGGCCACTACACGTATTCCCGTGGCTGGAACCCGAAGGCACTGGTCTCGTTCCTCATCGCAGCCATCATTTCGCTTGTTCTTGCCTTGGTTCCTGGCTTCGGTGCGTTTTCGGCGTTCTCCTGGCCCATAGGAGCTGTCATCGGTGCCGTCATCCACTACCTCCTGTCGAGAAACGACACCTCGCTACAAGCCGCAGTGACTGCAGCAATCGCGAGTGAGAACGAAAATGAGCTTCCACTCCCATGATCGTCGACAACGTTTAGACCTCAGTCATGGTCACCTTCAGCTGCATGCAGGGCATCAAGACAGGCATGCCCCTACACGGCATATTGGGGAACGACGGTTGCCAAGGCTGAGAGCTTCTCTTCACCGACTGGTTCCTCGGGCAGCAAGGGGATGAGTGCCATCCGATCCGTCAGGGTTCGCACCTTCGCTATCTGTTGAATTTCGCTTGCAGCGCGGGCCCGCAGGAACGGAGATTTGGGGTGTGCCGCGGCGATCGAGTTGTTAACCACCCAGGCCCACGGGTGAATCCCGGCCCTTTCCAACTCTTCCTGCAGTTCTTCCGCTTCGAGCACGGGTGTCGTTTCAGCCAAGGTAACAAGAATGACTTTGGTCAGTGCCGGGTCTTGAAGACGCATGAGCGGCGTCACGAACCCCATTGTGTCGCCGGCCTGACGGGCAATCTCACGGTGGTAGGAACCAGTGGCATCCAGAAGCAGTAGCGTGTGGCCTGTCGGTGCCGTGTCGATCACCACAAAGTGGCGGCGGGATTCCTGCACCATCTTGGAGAACTGCCGGAACACAGCGACTTCATCGGTGCACGGGGACATGAGATCCTCGGCCAAGGCAGCGCGTCCGTCCGCGTCCAGGCTCCGGCCCTTGGTAACCATCACATGGTTTCGGTATTCCTGGATGGCTGCTTCCGGATCGATGCGTGAAACCGTCAGGCCAGTTATGGAACCATGAAGCGTTTCAGTCAAGTGTGCTGCAGGATCGGTCGTGGTGAGATGAACCGTATGCCCACGTTTGGCCAAGGCGATCGCGATGGCTGCGGCTACAGTGGTCTTCCCGACACCGCCCTTGCCCATGCACATGACGAGACCGTGGCCGCCCTTCTCCGCTTCATCCACCAGTGCAGCCAGCGGGGCGTCCTCGACTACGTCGTTCACGACTGTCTTATCCCGGATACCTGTGACGGGAGCATTCGTCAACAACGACTCAAGTGCGGGAATGCCAACCATGTTCCCTGGATTCAAATCGAGCACATCTCGGGGGAGGCTGGCGACCGTTTCGGGAATAGCAGCGACGGCGGCAGTCTCCCGGTCTCGCACGGCCAGCGCCAGTTCCTCCTCACCGGCGGCAGACGGCAGGACACCATTGATGACGACGTAACCACCACCGATGCCAATCTGGTTGAGTTCAAGATAGGTCCGTTCGATCTCCCTCAGGGACGAGGCCTGAGCCCGGCTGACCAGGACAAGGCGGGTGCGTGCCGGGTCTGTGAGGGCTTGGACTGCTTTGGCGTAGACCAGTTTATGCTTTTCGAGTCCGGCTAGTGGCCCCAGGCAGGACGGGTCTCCCTTGCCTGCGGCTAGGAAATCGGTCCATGAACCGGGCAGTTGCAGGAGTCGGATGGTGTGGCCTGTCGGGGCCGTATCGAAGACGATGTGGTCATACTCGCCGTAGGAACT
>NZ_JAUNVV010000045.1:0-9429 GCF_030540645.1 Arthrobacter sp. | reverse complement strand
TGTGGCCTGTCGGGGCCGTATCGAAGACGATGTGGTCATACTCGCCGTAGGAACTCTCGTCGGCGAGCAGGGTGGTGAACTCGTCAAAGGAGGCAATCTCAGTGGTGCAGGAACCGGACAGGCTCTCGGCAATGCTAGCCAACTCGGCCTCTGGAACGTGTCCGCGAATGGGGCCCAGAATCCGCTCGCGGTATACTTCTGCGGCCTGCCCCGGATCAATTTCCAAGGCGGAAAGGCCAGCCACCTCCGGGATGGCAGTAACGACGTTCCCGACGGTTATGCCAAAGACCTGCCCCACATTTGAGGCGGGATCGGTACTGACCAGCAGGACCTTCTTACCCTCCTTCGCAAGGATGATCGCCGTCGCACAGGCCACTGACGTCTTGCCCACCCCGCCCTTGCCGGTAAAGAAAACGAAGCGGGGTGTGTTCTGGAGAAACTTCATGGCGTTCCTAGCACCAGCCCGTAGGACCGCCGAAGCAGGGAGCGCTTTCGTGGACTCGAATAGCAGGCATACGATTCTCCTTGGTTTTCGTGGTGCTGCCACTCGTTGACGAGCAACAGAGCCCTCGCCCTCAGCTCACTCCCCCGCAGCGGGTCAGCAACGGTCAGATGCTCCCCCACTATATCGATGATTGTTAATGCGCAGTAGAGGTGTTGTTGGCGTCGAGGCCAACAATGCGGATCGTCGGCGACACCGCAACACCCCGAAAAGCGCAGGAGCCTCCAGCACTTTCCGGGGTGTTGTGATAGGGCCTCCTGCAGCTGTGGCTGTGGAGTTCGACCTCCTTTCGTGTTCTGTGCGGTCCGGTGCTTCAATTACGAGCGTCAGCCCACGGTTCGCCGCCGAGGCCAAACGCCGTTTCGCATCCCATGGACCGCAAGGCAAGTTCAGACCCGGTCGTGTCTGGCCACTGTGACACTCGGCGCTGGTTGGCATCATTCCCGCAGAGAAAATAGTACGTTCAACAACGCTTGGCTGGACGGCGATGGAACCCCTAGGTTGTGGAAACAACACGTCGATGGCCCAGCCATCTCAGGTTCAGGTGGGCAATCGAGCGTCATTGATCTCAGCACATCGAAGCCTGCCTTGGAGCACCACCATCAGAACTTTTGCGCATTGAATGATCAGTTTTGGCACGTTGGTGGCAATATGCGGTGAGTAAGTCACGGAGGACTTGTTCGGTTTGGATGTTGCGCCGCCCACCTTAGAATTACTCATCCCAGAACTCCAGGAACTGCAGTCTTGGGGCAAATAGGTGCTCCGTTCTTAGAGGGGTCGCACCAAAGATCGCATGCTGCCAGTGCATGTCCGTTGTCGTCCTGACGGGTTGTCGCCCTTTTTCTGCTGCCAAGGCATTGGTACGCATGCGGCGGGCGCAAGTTTCGGGCGAGTCGCAACGCCCGAATATCCAGCCTCCGTCCTAGGCGTCACATAGTCGCAGTATCGCACAACAGTGACATACGTCATACACAATTTCATTAGTTCATGAAATACTAATGATTGTGTGAATGAGTCGCTGGGGGGCGTGCACACTCTCTTTAGGTAGGTGGTGGCGAGTCAGATCCGGCCACCACCTAGCAATTCAAGCCCTGATCTTTAGGGCGCTAATTAGGGGACTCAACATGACCACCTCGCCCACGGCGAATCTTCCCGGGAAAGTCGACGCGGCTGAGTGGCCGTATTTAATCTGCACCAAGTGTGGCACCTCCAATGGCTTGAAGATTGAGGCCCTCGAAGGCGTGATTCCAGCGTCGCCGGACCATGTCTCGATCGAGTATTCGTGTTCTGACTGCGACTCCTTCTACGGCCATAGAGCCACGGTCCAGCAGGTCGCCAGGCTGCTCAACGCCAGCACCCCAACCTTGGGGGTCCTGCGTATAGGCCGGGCTTTCATCCATTGCGGTCAGCCGATGACTGAAACCCTGGAAGCTGATGCACCTCTCGGTGATCCTGCGAGCGGCCACTACGGTTGTTCTGCCGAGAATGCGGTTCGATTCCGCCTTCTCAAATGCAACTGCGGGTTTCAGTTGGACGTGCAGCTATCCGAGCTCTAGGACGCTGCACCCTCGTGGCAAAAGAACCACCACATCCTCCCCGCCCAGCGGAGCCACGGAACCCTGAACAACCTCCAACCGCATAGACCCCCGCTATAACGTGCCGCCTAACCACGAGCCCAATAGCGAAAGCATGTATGGCAGCGTTGCCAAGCGCCACCACCAAGCATTGACCAACTAGACAACCATGATTCAAAGCGGAGACAAGAATGACTGGACGAATTGAACTGCATCAGAAGATCGACGGGCTCTACCTCGTAAAATTGGTCGATGACCTCGAGAACACACTCGCCGTATCCCCTGATTTCGTGTCACGAAAAGCAGCCTTGGAGGGCGTGTTTGCGCTGCGCGAAATCGCCGGCACGGCCCACGTCCGCGACTGCACCACACGACAACACGCAGTTGAACAAACCAAGACCGTCGCCTGAAGTCTGCGACAGTTCTACGCCACCTGTCCGCTGGGCTTCCGAGGCGCCGATTACTGTGAGCCTTCGACTGGCAACTTGCCCAAAACTGATCCACAGGTCATGTGGCATCTGTAGATCGCACGGGTGTCGGTCAAGTGCCCGTGGTGACAGCGATCCAGCAACCATACTTCGAAAGTGCCACGGTTAGAGAGGAAGTTTGTGGTGTAGGACGCCGGGTCCCTCGGCACGGCCTGAAAGGATGCGGGTGAACTCCACAGCGTCGACGGTGAGGGGCACATCACCTCCGCCGGATTCGAAGTGGCCACCGGCAGGTCCGGTGAGCGTGAGCGTGTAGGGCTGGCTGTGGAGGCCTGACCATTCGGCGACAATGTCGGCAATGATGCGACCGTCGTGCTCGGCGCTCAGCTGTGGGGCGATTCCCGCGGCCCGTGCCATGTCGATGCGGTGCATCCAAGTGTCGCGGGTGAACCCTACGTCGAAGAGGTAGCGAAGCGGTTGCCAGCCGATGTGCACGTCCAGTGGACTGCCGAAGGGTAGCAGGGGCAGTGCACGTATCGGGGCAGGCAGGCGCTGTCGTGCCGTCAACGCTGCAGCAGAGTGACGGTCCCAGAGGTCGGGAAGCATCGTGGGTGTCCAGCCGGTGCGGGCTCGAAGCTGAGCTTCATTGAGCCCGTCCACCCAGTGGTTCCCGCCAATCTGCGCCGTCAGGGGCCTGCCGACCACTACCTGACGGGCGAACTCAATCGGGCTGGCCTGCGCCTGCGCCGACGCGGTGATATGGACGACGACGTCGCGCACCGTCCACGGCGCACAGTCGGTGAGCTGCTCCCAGACTGGGGCTGCAAGTTCACGCAGCAGCGCGCTGAGCCGGACGTTTTCCACGGCTGCAATTTCCATGGCCTCATCGTGTTTGATTCTCGGGATCGTTGCTGCTTCCGTGTATGTCATCCTTGGTTTCTCCTGTTCGTGATTGTGTCCTGCTGGCGTTGTTCGACGTCGGCGAGGAACATCTGGACAACCCGATCAGCCAAGCGCACCCAGCGCCGGCCACCGGGATCATTGGCTACCTGCTGGTGGGCCAACCCGCTTACCAACGCCGAGAACAGGTCCAAATCGGATTGAGTCGCAACACCCGCGGCCTGGGCCAGCCGTTGCGCGACCACGTAGAAATCGCTGGCGAGCTCATAGGACTGGGGCGACGGCTCAAACCCGGGGATTGTGCGCTGAAACAGTAACTGGTGGCGCACGACGTTCACACTGGAAAACTGCACACAATCCGCGACAAAGCGGGCCAATGCCTGTTGCGGGGGACCGTCGTGCCGCCGGGCGCCGATGAATTCCAACAGTTCCCGGTATCCGTCGGCAAACATCGCATCGTAGAGGTCGGCTTTGGACGCGAAGTAAACGTACAGGGACGGCTGCCGCAGACCGACCGCATCGGCGAGGTCGCGCAGAGAGATGGCGGCCAGGCCGTCACGGTCAGCCAGCCGCCATGATTCGATGAGAATCGCGGCCAACTTGGCTTCGCGCCGCTCCATGCGGCGATCCGTTGCGGGTGCCTTCACGTCGCGTTCCTCCTTTGGCCTGCCGACAGCCGAGTCCTCGAAGAAACAATGGGCCGTGACACCTGGCCTGCACCAAACGCGCACCCGCGCGGCACCTTCTCCGACGGCTCCACGTTGCGGAACCGCACGTATTCCTTGACCGTCATCGGCATCAACATCGTTTCACCTTCTCTTTGTCGCCTATCACTGATAGTAAAACTATCACTCATAGGTATGAATTTCAAGAGGTTTGAGGGGGTCGCGACAAACATGGTCCGCGCAGCCCTGCCGGCACTCCGGGCACACTCCGGCGCCCTGGCACATCCGCAGTTCCAATGCAGAAAGGCATTAGATGAAACACCCCTAAACCTCGATCCACCGAGCTGCCTTCGTGATTCGTTTGATTTCGGTTCGCGGGGCGGTTTCGCTTGTGGGCGCGGCGGGATTGCTGGCCTTGCTGCCGTTGGTGTTCCACGCTTGGGTTCCTGGGTCACGCCGGGGGCGGCGGGGCGGGTGGTTGTTTATGCTGCTTGTGGTGGGGCGTGGGTTGCGGTGTAAAGGTTTTCCCACGCGGCCTGCCAGGGCCAGGAGTCGGGTAGGTGGAGCCTGATTTTTCGGGCGCTGGAGGCAATCCGGGCCGGGACGTTGATGAGCTTGGCCCTGATCGTGCCGGTCCTGGCCTTGGCGAACAAGCCCTCGGCAAGGACCCCCGCAGCGCGGGTGAGGTTGTAGGCCATGACGGCAGTGACCAGCCACGCTGAATTCGCGCCGAAATGACCTGAGGGCAGGTGTGCTAGGGCACTGTCTTTCAGGTCGGCGTTGACCTGTTCGATAATGGCATGTTTGCGGTGGGTCTGATCGACCGCGACCGTGTCCAAGACCTCGGCATCGACGGTGGTGAAGAACGCATGGAAACGATGCGTGTCAAAGAGCGTGGGCTGCCCGTCAACGGCCTTGGGATTCAGCTCCGGAATCCTGCGTACGATCAGGCGCCCGGTGACCTGCTCGTCCTTCTTCTTGGAGGCGAACGCGGTAAACGGAACCTCTGCGACTTCCGCTACTGACACCCACGCTTCGGTGGCCTCGTCGAAGACGGCGTTCGTGTACTGGATCGGCACCCACACCGCCTCGTCGATGGCGGCAATGGCCCGTTTGACGACAGGGTTCATCCGCACCGTCACCGAAACATCGGCCCCACCAGCCAGGGCGGCACTGACGGCCCGGTGACCGTAGTCGGCCGAATCAAAACGACACAACACCGGCCCGGCCACGCCAGTGCGTTTGAGGGTCCCCAACGCCTCAGTGACGAATTTCTTCGCGCCGCGGGCTGAATTCGCTGCTCCCTTGCGCAGGCGTTGACCGATGATCACCGGGGCCGTGTTTTTCGTGGAGGCGGTCGCGAGCAGGGCATTGAGCCCGCGGACCCCGGAGTACCCGTACCCGGAGCCATGCTTCTGATAGCCATGGACCTCCACGGTCGTGTCGTCCACGTCGATGAAGATGAAGTCTTCCCCGGTCGGTGTCCCGAACAGGGGCACCCGCCGGGCCAGGTTCACCAGGAGGCGGGAGCCGACCGCGTCGAGTTGGCGCACATGACCGAACGTGAAGGACCGCAGGAACGAGCCCAACGTCGACGGTGCGTAACAGCCGGTGAAGATCTTCTTCATTCCGCCGTGGCGCAACACGGCCATGTCATCAACGCTGTCGGCCCCGGCGACCATCCCCGCGATCAGGGCGGCTACTTTCAACCCGGCATTGGCGCCCTTGTCCCCGGGCACCGAAATCCACTCATCAGCGAGTTCGTGCAGACCCGCGTTCTGGGCAAGACGCATCACCGGCACCAGCCCGGTCGCCGACACAAGGTTCTCCTCATCAAAGGAAACGGACACGGCCGCCGGGGTATGGGAAACTAGCATCTACGAGATGCTCCTCTTTTTGTGTGAAACGGACTCTAGACAAGCCCAATTCTCCGCCAAAAGACGGGCATCTCGTGTTTAAACCGCCGAGCGACCCCCAACCGAATCGGTGGATCACGGCTAAACATGCGGGAGGGTCGTGAATAAACGGCCCGAAAGTGCTGGAGCGTCGGTAGGTAGGTGGGGCGATGGGGCTGCTGGGCGGTGGGTGGGCTTCTGCTTAGAGGCCCAGGATGCTGGTGGCGATCAGGAAGTAGATGATCAGCCCTGTTGCATCGACGAATGTTGAGATGAACGGATTGGAGAACACTGCCGGATCCGCCCTCACTGCCTTCCCTAGGAGCGGCATCAGCCCGCCAATGCTGGCGGCCATGGTGCACACGCCCAGCAGGGTCAGCCCGATCACCCAACCGATGGGCACGGTGAAGAAGATCGAAGCGATCACGAAGCCGAGCGTGCCCAGCAGCAAACCCAGAAATGCGCCAACGCGCACCTCACGGGCAAAGACCTTGAAGACGTCGCTCGGCCGCACGTCGCCCAGCGCCAGTGCACGGGTGATGGTCGTGGCAGCCTGGTTGCCGGTGTTTCCCCCGGTGCCGATCAGCAGCGGGATGAAAAGGGACAGCACCACCTGTTGTTCAAGAGTTGCCTCGAAGGCGCCAATGACCTGGACGGTCAGCGTTGCACCCAGTGCGAGCACCAACAACCACACCACCCGGGCACGCACAATGCTGCTGACCGGAGTGGCCAGGTAGGGGCGCCGCAGCGGTTCTGTACCACCGGCACGGGCAGCGTCCTCGCTTTCAGCGTCTTCCAGGATTTGCAATGCATCATCAACCGTCAAAATGCCCACAATGCGGTCCTCGGCGTCGACAATCGGCAGCACCAGCACCTTGGCGTCGGCACAGTAGCGGGCTGCCTCCTCCACGTCCTCGGTGGCAGGGAAGCTCAGCGGGCGCTTCATGATGTCTGCAATCAGCACGGCGTCGTCGGCTCGCAGGACATCGCGCAACGACACCACTCCCACCAGGTGCCGCCCGGCGTCCGTGACGGGGATCGTGTAGACGCTCTCGGCGTCGTCCAGCTGCGACTTCACCCGGGCGAGCGTCTGCCGAACGGAAAGCTGCGGATGGGTTGTCACAAACTCAGGGCTCATGTAGCGCCCCACGGCACCCTGCGGGTAGCCGAGCACCGTGCTTGTCAGGGCCCGGTCCTTGTCGCTGAGCCCGGAAATCAGGCGTTGGGCCACGGAGGCTGGGAGCTCATCCAGCAAAGCCACCCGGTCATCGGGACTCAGCTCCGCAAAGACTTCAGCAACTTCAACGTCCTGCAATCCCTCAACCAGATCAGCCTGCAGTCCGGCATCCAGACGCTCAAAGACCTCCATGGCCCGGTCCTTGGGCAGCGTGCGGTATGAAACAGCCCGGTCAATGGTGTTCAGGCGTTCCAGTTGCTCGAGGGTTTCGTTCACGTTCAGGGGATGCAGCGCCTGTGAAACGGCGGCGAGATCCTGGTTGGCGAGGCCCTTGCCCAGGAGTTCAGCGCTGTCCGCAAAAGTTTGGACGGGGTATTTGATCATGATCCGGTTCCCTCCGTTGAAAGCACGCGCAATCACACCGCAGGATGATCCGCGGGGCGTGTGCAGGAAATGGGTGGCGAAGGCTAAGGCGCTACCGCACGAATCCCCGCAGGCCGTAAGGGAAGCTCCTGGCTTCTGCACCGCAGGTGCAAAGCTGCCCTGCCTTGCGGAGGACACTGCGGAGGATTTCCGTGTGCCGCCGCGGGTGGCGGGGATTAGAAGGAGGCTGGTTCCCGGTGGCGCAGGCTGGGCTCGCGCGGTGCGGTAGATCGACTATGTCCATCATCCATGTGCGGTCCACCTCCAACTTCTACGGCTCCGGGGAGCGAAATCACGGCCACTGGTAGGGATCTTCAAACAATCCGTGGCATCCATGCCATCCTAGTCCACCGGCGATGGGAACTGGGCATCTCAAAATTCACGGCCATTCCCTGCAGACGAAACCATTGTGTTGGCTGCTTTATCAGCCTAAGAATGAAGCATGACGGTCACCTTGAGGACCTTGCAAACTAAGGCCTGCGTCGCAGCCAGCGCACCTGCGGTCCGGGCAGGGCGCTGATGTCCGCGGCCGGGGTCGGTTTCCGTTCCGAACGCGGACCGGTCCTCATTGCGCTCATGGTCAGCATGGGGCTCGTGGCGCTGGACTCAACGGTGCTGGCGACGGCGGTGCCTTCCATCGTGGAAAGCTTGGGCGGTTTCGCTTCCTTCCCGTGGTTGTTCTCTGTCTACCTTCTCGCCCAGGCCGTCTCTGTGCCCGTCTACTCCAAACTCTCCGACACCCTGGGGCGCAAGCCCGTCATGCTGGCCGGGATCGGCATCTTCATGTTGGGCTCCATCTTGGCCGGTTTGGCATGGAGCATGCCCGTATTGATTATCTGCCGCACCATCCAGGGACTCGGTGCCGGAGCCATCCAGCCCGCCACCACAACGATCGCCGGCGACATCTACACCGTCGAGGAACGGGCGAAGGCTCAGGGCTACCTCTCAGGGGTCTGGGCGATCGCCGCCGTGCTCGGCCCCGCGATAGGCGGCCTGTTTTCCCAGTTTGCGAGCTGGCGCTGGATCTTCTTCATCAACGTCCCGGTGTGTGTGGCCGCCGCGTTCCTCCTCATGCGCGCCTACCACGAGAATGTCCCGCGCCGCAGGATCCACATCGACTATCCGGGCGCCATCCTGCTTGCCGCGGGCATGTCGCTGGTGATCCTTGCCGTGCTCGAGGGTGGGCAGGCCTGGGCGTGGGACTCGGTGTTCAGCATTGGCGGTTTTACCCTTGGCGGGGCGTGCATCGTCGCGTTCGTGCTGGTGGAACGCCGTACGGCCAACCCCGTGTTGCCCTTGTGGGTCCTCTCGCGCCGGCTATTGCTGACCACCACGCTCGTTTCACTCGGTGTCGGGGCTGTGCTCATCGGGTTGACTTCCTACGTGCCCACCTTCCTGGAAGGCTCGATCGGCACGGTGCCGCTGCTGGCCGGGATGGCGGTCGCAGCGCAGTCCATCGGTTGGCCCATTGCCTCCAGCTTCTCCGGCCGTCTGTACATGCGCCACGGATTCCGCAACACCTCGCTGCTGGGCATGGCCGTCATTGTCCTCGGGGCGCTTGCCCTCGTCCTCACCTCGGCGCGTCCAAACGTGTGGGTCGTCGCGGCGTGCTGCCTGGTCATCGGCTCAGGGCTCGGTTTCGCCTCCACCCCGGCCATCGTCGCGGCGCAATCCTCCGTCGGCTGGGGCGAGCGCGGCGTCGTGACTGGGGCGAACATGCTTGCCCGGGCCATCGGCAGTTCGGTGGGCGTCGCCATCTTTGGCGCTGTGGCCAACGCCATCATCGCCTCATCGGGCACAGGAGCATCGAACCCGGCAACCATCATTGCCTCCGCCCGCGGCGTATTCCTCGCCGTGCTGGTCTG
>NZ_JAUNVV010000142.1 GCF_030540645.1 Arthrobacter sp. | reverse complement strand
AATCCCGCTAAACCCGCCGCCCCTCATCAGGACAACTCGATAAACAATACACACCTTTCTTGGAAATACCCAACTGAACCCATGTGACCCCAAACACTATTATTTACATATTGTTTATTGTATTGATTCAAACGCCATTTCTTCCAAGATATCGCGCGTTCTGTTTCATGAGGATGGCCCACTGGGCATCAGTGGGCAGCACACGAGTCGGAACAAAGGTCAGTCAAGATAGCTCTCGATGCATTTTCCGAGCAACAGGGTAGGAATTGGTCACCGCTTCAATGATCCGTCAACAGCCAGTGGGCGGACCCAGAATCTGTGACAACCATGGAGGCAATGCCGTAGTCGTCCACGATCAAATTTGACATATGCTGGCGACCAGTCATCACCCGCGGTATTTGATTCGATGGGAAGATGAATTCCCCCGCGGGCATGGACCCACTGCCCGGTACCGCACCGGCTTCCTACATCACCACCCACATCCCATCCAGGAGGTCTTCCGTGGCGCGGGAAGTAATCATCCGGGACTACACGAATCCGGAGTGCGCCCCTTTCATCACCAACACCGGCAGTTCGCCTTCCTACCCGTACCTCGACGGTGGGCCCCGGTGCAGAAGCAGAGATCACCTTGCACGGAATTGCCGTGTTCATGTACGAGCCACTCTGCCGGGCCCACCGTCGCGTATTTGAGCCTGTTCACGGCGACCTTGGCCCGGAACAGCACGAGAACACTGACCAGCCCACCCGCTCGGCCAATACCATCGCCGGCATCCTCCGTGTCCTAGGTCAGCAGACGACACACGTCCTTCTCAAATGTATCGAATGAAGACCCAGCTGGCTTGCGTTCATACGTCGGCGCGGCAGCTGCCGCCAAAGCCTGATCAAACGTCACGCCCCCGACTCCCAGCGGTTTCACCGCATCCCGTTCAAGGATCTACTCCTTCGCATAGGGTGGCGGACAAGTGCCCCGTCCACCAAATGAATCGCCTTCAAAGATGTCTGGTGGCCATATGTTCAGTTGGCAATACTGGCCCAGTTGTCGGCTAGCGTTGACACGGCTGACGCCAGCACGCCCAGCGCAGATGTCAGTGAGGTCCTGGATCCATCCGTTCCACCGCCTGCGTTCATCGCGGTGCTGCGGCAGGTCCAGGCTTCAGGACTCTGGATATGGTGAGATTTTCTGGGTGGGGTTTTAGCGGTTTTTCTTGATTTTGTAGTGCAGGATGAAGTTGGTGCCGGGGTAATTCGTTTTGGTGTTGGTGAGGTGTTCGCAGAGTTCTGCGATGGCCAGGGTTTTCGCTTTGGTTGGCATGGGGTCCAGTGTGATCGTCAACTGCCCCGGGATGGTGGGGTCGATGTCTCCTGGCTGGTTGAAGGCCTGGCGCATGAGTGCGTGGGCTTCATCGCTGCCGCGTTTGTAGCCGGTGTTGGTGCGGATCTCGCGGGCGATGGTCATGGCGGTGTTGTAGGCGGCGATGCGGATCCCGTGATGGATGAGTTTCGTCTCGGTGTCTAGGACTTGCTGCCCGGGGGCGAGGTCCCCGAGCCGGACCCTGGCGGGGAGTTCTTTGTGGGCTGCTTCGGCAGTGTTGAGGGCTGTTTCTGCTGCCCAGAGGGGCGCCTTGAGAGTATTGATCATCGTGTTAGTGACCATGAGCTCTTGGGTGCCGGGAGCTGGGTTCTTCATGTCCAATTCGCCAGCATCAACCTGTGCCGCAACGCCAGCGTGGTGCTTCCTAGCGGCCACGACGAGTTGGTAGGCCTTGGTTTTGGCGGGGTTCGGGACCATCCGTTGGGGATCATCATCACTACTGGTGTAACAGTCGTGGGAGTCCAGCTCGAAGTGCATGCGGGCGTAGCGGAACTGGTTTTCTTGCCGCCACCTGTTCCCCATCCGATGGATCGCCTCCCCGGCTGGCAGGTCGTGGTCGGTGGTGAGGATGTGGATCTGCCGGGTCCCGCTGCCTTTGGTGTTCGGCACGATCTGGCTGATCGCCCGTATCTGGAACACTTCCCCGGTCTTCGCAGTGGTTGTCAGGGGTAGATCCATGAGTGTGTCCGCAGCGCTCCAGCTCCTGGTTTCCCCGTGTTCGTCGGTGTAGGAGACCTGTGTGAACAGGGTTTCGTTGATGTCCGCGGTTTTGCCTTTGTACCAGGTCAGCACATCAAAACCCTGTTCCTTCATATGGGCGAAGAGGGTTGGTGACCAGCCGCCACGGTCGAAACCAACCAGCACCCGGCGGTCATCGCCAATCGCGGTCCGCAGTTCGGGCAACAGACGGCGTAGTTCTCCGGCGAGGGAGGCGCCGGGTTCGGCCATGACCAAAAAGACCGGGGAACCGTTCGTGTCACTGACCCAGGTCTCTTCCGTGGCAGGGACGGGGAATTTCAGGCGGGTGGAGTAGAGCTTGCCGATCTTCTTCGTGCCTTGGTAGGCGCGCACGTGCCCATCAACGTAGAGGATAGCGGCCAACTCTGCCCCGTCCTGGCCGGTATTTGTCAGGTGGTGGGAGGCCAGAGCGGCAATTAGCTCCGGTGCCTTGCCGGTCTGGGCGAGTTGGGCGATGCGCCGGCGGATCGTTTTCACTTCCGGGGCCCTATCCAATCCCAGGATCCGGCCGAGGTCTTCGGGGTTGAAGCGGGTCGCGCCCTCGGCCCGGGATTCCCCAGCCAAGGCCCTCACTACGGCATCGACCAGGATCGTTTCCAGCCCGTAGAACCCGTTCGGTAACGCTCCATAAACACTCTTGGCACAGGTGAGTAGCCCGGAGCTTTCCAGGGCAGGGAAGGCCAGGAACAACCCGACATAAGGGACCCGGGCTGCCGGGAAGAATACCGGAGAGGCGGCTTCGGCCTCGCCTGCGGCGGCACGCTCGCCCGAACGGGGCACCGGGGCCGGTAAGACCGGAAGCTCCTCTTGAACCAGCACGGCAGGCAGTACGGCTGGCGCTTCGTTGTCGGTGGGTGCGGTGTCTGGGGCCACAGTCATGGCCATGGCGCGCCGAACGGTGTCAGTGGAAACACCGGTTGCTATCGCAGTGGCGCGCAAGCTCGCACCAGTAGCGCGGTAGGCACGGATCTGATCCGCTTTCGGTTCCGTTAGCAGTGACGGGCGTTTGGGGCCCTTCTTGACCGAGGCCAGCCCGGCGAGGCCCTCCGCGTCAAAAGAGATGCGCCAGCGCCGCAATGACTCGGTGTTGATATTAAAAGCTGCAGCGACTTCATTGACCTGCGCGGCCCCGGTTTCCACCAGCTGCGCAGCCGCCAAACGACGCATCTCTCGTTGTTCCGGTCCCCACACATAGGCCAGCTGACCATTGATAAAGATCCGGCCAGCACCATCGGGTTCTTCCAGCAAGGCCACCCACTCCCCAACGAGCAACGCGCCCAACCTTCCCATCAGGGGCAGTGCACTTTGAGTGGTCATCGAAACCATTGTTTCACTCACCCAACCCGAAAATAATCACACCCTTATTATCTCACAAAGAGGGCAAGATTAACAGCCCAATAGTCACCAAAAACCCCGAATACCCGGCAAAGTCTAGAACCTACCTCCCGACCATATCCAGAGTCCTGAGGCTTAGCCAGGACGCCTGTGTCTGCAGTGGCAGACGGGACTCGATGGCGACGA
>NZ_JAUNVV010000044.1:26437-27669 GCF_030540645.1 Arthrobacter sp. | reverse complement strand
CCCGACGGTGAGCTGAAGTACACCGACGACGGTGAAAAGGACGGCATGAAGTCCATGACCATCACGGTCTCCGACGGCGTGGACAGCACAGAACGCAAAATAAAGGTCAACGTCAAGGCCAGGGGCACCGTGCCTCCCGTGGCCAATGCGGACTTCTTCCGGGCCGTGGTGGGGCAGCCCATAGCGCTGTCACCGCTGAAGAATGACCAGGACCCCTCCGGCGGTAAACTGCGCCTGGCCAGCGTCTCCAAGCCGCCGAACGCCACCGTGTCAAAGATCGCCGACAACGGCACCGTCACGTTCATAGCCAGCAGCCCCGGCGCCGTCTACCTGGAATACCAGGTGACCAACGGGCCCATGAGCGCCACGGGCCTGATCCGCGTTGACGTGGTGGCCGCGGACACGAAGGGACTGCCCGTGGCCGTGAAGGACCTGGCCATGCTGCCCTCCGGCGGAACCGTCCTAGTGGATGTGCTGGGCAACGACATGGACCCGGCCGGCGGTGTGCTCGTCATCCAGTCGGTTGACGTTCCCCCGGGCTCGCCGGTCTCCGCCGTCATCATTGAACGCAATGTCCTGAAACTGACCGACGTGCGCGGGCTCACCGGCAACATGAGCATCAAATACACCATCTCCAACGGGGAAGGCAGCGCTGTTGGCGAGGTTTCCATCATCCGGATTCCCGCCCCGGACAAGCTGCTGCCACCGCGCGTGGAACCAGACACGGCCGTGGTGCGGGTGGGTGATGTTGTCTCGATCCCCGTCCTGGCGAACGACGTCGACCCCAACGGTGAGGTGCTCAAGGCACCTGTTGTGGTGGAGACGGGGGACCCGGAGGCGGGCAAGCTCTTTGCCGACCAAAACCAGCTACGCTTCATCGCTGGCCAGAGCCCGAAGAAGGTCACCGGCGTCTACAAGGTCGCCAACAGTTCAGGACAGTTCGCCTCAGCCAAGGTGGACATCACCATCATTGCTGCCGACCCCGAACACAACCTGCCACCGGCACCGAAAAACCTGACCGGCCGTGTCATCGCGGGGGACCAGGTGAAGATCGCCGTGCCGCTGAACGGCATTGACCCCGAGGGCGACTCGGTGGAGCTGGTGGGCATCGACAAGGCACCCACGCTCGGCACGGCCGAAACCGGCAACGGCTACATCTTCTACACCGCCGGCGGCAGCTCCGCAGGCACCGACACCTTCAGCTACCGTGTGCGTGACCGCCTCGGCGCCGA
>NZ_JAUNVV010000044.1:24016-26337 GCF_030540645.1 Arthrobacter sp. | reverse complement strand
AAGGCCACCGGCAACATCCGCATGACCGTCACCGAGGACGCGCCGCTGAAGGCACCGATCGCCCGTGACGACCGTGTCACTGTCAAGCAGATGCTGGGCAAGAACACCGTTGACGTCCCGGTGCTGGAAAACGATGCCGACCCCGACGGAGTGACGGACGCTTTGAGCGTCACCGTTCAGTCCGCACCGGGCATGCCCGCAACGAGCGCGTCCGTGCTTTCAACCGGTGCGGTGCGCGTGGTGCTGGAAGCCGGGGAACAGATGGTTCCCTACACTGTCACTGACCAGGACGGTTTGAGCGCCACCGCCGTGATTTGGGTGCCCGGCCTGGACAAGCAGTACCCCGTGCTCAAGAGCAACAAGGTGATCCGGTTGACGGCAGGGGAGTCGGCCACCATGAACCTTGCCGACTATGTGCAGGTTCGGGAAGGGCGCAAGCCGCGCCTGACCGAAGCGGCCAAGATTTCCTTGTTGGGCGCCGCCAATGACGACGTCATTGTCGGCGACGGTGCAGGGATCAAGTACAACGCGGACATCAAGTTCTACGGGCCCGGCTCCATCACCTTTGAAGTCACCGACGGCACCGGCCCGGATGATCCGGCAGGCTTGAAGTCGACCCTGACGGTCATGACGCTCGTGGACCCCGCCCCCGTTGAGGAAAAGGCGAAGGACCCGGAGAAGAAGGAAGAAAAGAAGGAAGAGGAGAAGAAGAAAAACACCCCTCCCACGTTCACCGGCTCCACCCTTGATGTGGCGCAGCAGGAAACCGCCACCTTGGATGTTGGCCCGCTGGCCTTTGACATCGATCCGGGAGATAAGGACAAGTTCAAGTTCTCCATGGCAGGGGGTGCACCGGGCGGCTTCAATGCCGACCTCAAGGGCACCGTCCTGACCGTTTCGCTCAAGGACGGCACCAAGGTGGGCACCTCCGGCACCCTCCAACTGCAGGTCAGCGACGGCAGCAACGATCCCGTGGCGGCTGCCATCGTCATGAACGCCACCTCTTCCTCGAAGCCGCTGGCCGTGGCCAATGAAGACATTGTCAAGGACGCCCATGCCGGCCGTGCAGAGGTCATCAAGGTGCTGGGCAACGACGTGAACCCGTTCCCGGACACCCCGTTGAAGGTGGTGGACACGAACATTGAAACCGGTAGCAAGGGCATTGTCGTCACGCACGTGGCCGACGCCGTCACCGTGAACACCGATCCCGACTACAAGGGCACCGTGGTGGTCCGCTACACCGTGGCGGACAAGACCAATGACAAGGACAGGTACGCCAACGGGCGCATCCGCATCACTGTCAAGGGCAAGCCGGACGCCCCCACGAAGCCGCAGATCGTGGAGGAAAAGGACAAGGCGGTCCTGCTCACCTGGGATCCGCCGGCAGACAATGGCGCACCCATCACGAAGTACACCGTGGCGTGGGCAGGCGGCACGCAGGATTGCGGCACCAACACGTGCACCATCACGGGCCTGAAGAATGCGCAGGCCTACAAGTTCACGGTCACTGCTACGAACGACGTCGGAACCTCCGCGCCGTCGCCGTCCTCGGTCACTGCCACACCGGACCGCATCCCGGACGCACCTGCCGCCCCGAAGGGCACCTTTGGCGACAAAAAGGTGGAGCTGAGCTGGGTCACCCCGGTGGGCGAGTTCTCCGCCGTCACGAAGTTCAATGTGGAGATTTCCCCGGCCCCGGCCGGACAGAATGGCCAAAAGGCGGGCGTCACCGGCAACACCCTCACATGGACGGGGCTGGCCAACGGCACCGACTACCAATTCAGGGTCCAGGCCATCAACAATGCCCCCAACCCTTCTGATTGGGGTGCATATTCCGCGACGGTGACGCCGGCGGGTTTGCCGTCGGCTCCGGCTGCGCCGAGCGTGACCACGGCGCCGGCTGTCGGCTCCAACAGCCAGGTCAGTGTGAGCTGGGCTGAGCCGTTTATCAATGGCGCACCCATCACCAGCTATGAAGTGGAGCGCAGTGGCGGCGGTCAGGCCGCTGTCACTCAGGTGGTCAGTGGAACCAGTGCGGCCTTCTCCGTGGGGACGTCCACGGTTGGCTACCAGTACCGTGTTCGCGCAACGAACAAGGCCGGGGCAGGCACCTATGGAGCCCAGTCGGCTCCGCAGCGCGCGTTGGGCAAGATCAACGCAATTGTGAGTCCTCCGGGGATCGCCCTGGTGGGCACTTCCGGTGCCGGTGGGGCGGTCACCGTCACGTACACGCCGCTGGGCACCGCTCAGCTCAATGGCTATTCCGCCGGTGAAGTGCAGTACTGCGTCAAGCTGTCCACGGCAGGTGAAACCTGTGGGGT
>NZ_JAUNVV010000044.1:0-23916 GCF_030540645.1 Arthrobacter sp. | reverse complement strand
CGCTATGAAAGCAGCCTGAACGGGGCTGGCTGGACCAGCCGTGGCACGGCCACGAGCTACTCGACAGCCACTGGCGGATACAACGAAACTGCCACGCTGAGCGTACGCGCCTGCAACGCCGGTGGCTGTGGTGCCGCCTCGCCCGCTGTGGCGGCCAAGTCCGGAGGCCCGCCCGATCCGCCGCTGCCAAAGATCACCGAGGTTCGTGTGATGGCTGGAGATTGGCACTCATGCACCCAAGCCGCCGGTGAGGGCAACAACTTCTCATCCAACCCTGCGACGTGTGATCGTGTCGTGTCCCCGGGAGGCAATGTGAACCTGGGCGGAAAGTGGCTTGACTACGCCGATGGCTGGGTGCAGGTCTCCGGGTGCGCTAACGGTGGTGCTTGGTACGTCATGTCGAGCGGTCCCCAGGCTGGCCGTTGGGTGAAGGGCCAGACCGTGGATGTGCGGGACCAGAACGGCGGCAACATCCGTTGCGGCTAGTGTGCACCCGTCGCTGCTGACAAGATACTCTGCAATGGGGAGTTGACCCCTACGGGCACAACTCCCCATTGCAGGGTTCTTCGGCATCGGGAAAACTGGCAGTGGCCCAAAGGCCGAATGCTGCACCGCCAGCGCCACACGTCACGCAGCACCACACTTTTTACAAGTTTTTCCAGCCGCTTCCAACCCACCGGCTGAGCTAAGGGTCTTTTCATGGCATTAAACGTTTTCGACCACAAGAACACGCGCAAACGATTCTTCTCCGTTTCCGCCGCGGCAGTGATGGGCGCAGCCGTCGTCGCCGGTGCGCTGATCTATCCCGGTTTCAGCACGGCGGACGTGGACCTGAACGACGGCAGCGTGTGGGTGACGAACCGCAACATCAACATGGTGGGTCACCTCAACGTCCCTTCCAAGGTCCTTGACGGCGGGTTCACCGCCACCACTGCCGGCTTTGACGTGCTGCAGGACGCCGGCACCGTGTTCATGGACAACGACTCCGGCACGCTGCTGAACAACGTGGACGTGCCAGCCATGACCCTGACCCAGGACACCGCCTTGGGTGGGACCAAGGCACTGTCCCTCGGCAGCGACATCACCGTCGTCACCGACCCTGCCGGCGGCAAGGTGTGGGCCGTGCCCAACGGCGAGACCAGCTCGTTCGATGAGAAAACCAGCAAGCCCATCCTGGCGAAGATCTCCAACGCACGGGCCGCCGTCGCACTTTCAACGCACGACGGCGCCAGTGAAGTATTTGTGCTCAACCCCAGCACCGCCGTGCTCACGCGGGCGTTGGTGGGCGGGGACGGCAAGGTCGTTGAAGCGAAGGAAGAAGCCGTGGAGGGGCTGCCGGATTCCGGCAAGCTGCTGATGACCGTGGTGGGGGATAAGGCCGTGGTGCTGGACCCCGAGACCGGCACCGTGTTCCTGCCGGGCAACAAGCACGTGGTGATCCCCGATGCCAAGGGTGCCAGCCTGCAGCAGCGCAGTGACAAGAGCGACTTTGTGGCGCTGGAAACCGGCAAGGCGCTGGTGCTTCAGCCGCTGGACGGTGGGCAGGCGACGAACGTGGATGTCGGTTCGCTGGGCCGGCCCATTGCACCCGTGCAACAGGGCGGCTGCGTGCACGGCGCTTGGAACGGCTCCAACCAGTACCTGTTCCACTGCCCGGGCGGGGACTCCAAGCCCGTCAGCATCCCCAAGGCCACGGCCGCCTCGGACCTCGTGTTCCGAAGGAACCGAGACGTGGTGGTGCTCAATGACACCGCAGGCGGCGACGTGTGGCTCGTCAACCAAAACATGATGCTGGTGAACAACTGGGACGACCTCACAGTTGACCAAAAGAATGCCGATAACGCCGACAAGGATTCTTCCGATCCCAACGTGGTGAACACGCTGCCGGACCGTACCAAACCCAACCGCCCGCCGCTGGCCGAACCGGACCAGTTTGGCGTCCGCGCCGGCAGCACCACGCTGCTGCCCGTGCTCTACAACGACTCCGACCCGGACGGCGATGTACTGACCGTGCGGGACAGCGCCACAGAGCTCAAGGCGGGGACATTGCAAACCGTGTACGGCGGAACTGGGCTGCAGTTGGTGGTGCCCCCCGATGCCCCTGCCGGTACGGAATCGTTCAGCTACACCAACGACGACGGCCGCGGTGGCACCGCCACAGGCACCGTCAGCGTACGCGTGGTCCCTGAAACCGAAAATTCGGGACCCGTTTCCCTGCGCGCCACCACCATGGTGGTGGCCCAAGGCCAGACCATCAGCCAAAACGTGCTGGCAGACATGATCGACCCCGACGGGGACAATATCTTCCTCGTCGACGCCACCTCGGCGGAGGAGACGGGGCAGGTTAAGTTCACCCCGGACGGGGAGCTGAGCTACACGGACGACGGCTCCTCCAGCGGACTGCGGACGGTGACCATCAAGGTCTCGGACACCCGTGAGATCGTGGAAAAGAAGATCAAGGTCAACGTGCTGCCCGCCGCCGGTGTACCCCCTGTGGCCAATGCCGACTATGTGCGCGTGGTGGTGGGCCAAAGCGCGCTCGTGGAACCGTTGAAGAATGACCAAGACCCGCTGGGTGGGGAACTACGCCTGGCCAGCATCGACAAGCCCACCAACGGCACCACGTCAGCCATTTCCGACAACGGGACGTTCACGTTCTCCTCGGACACTCTCGGTCCCAACTATCTGAGCTACCAGGTCACCAACGGGCCGCAGAGCGCCACCGGCCTGATCCGTATCGACGTGGTCCCGTCGCAAGCGGACCTTGCCCCCATCGCCGTGAAGGACATGGCGCTGCTACCCGTGGGCGGAACGGTCCTGGTGGATGTGCTGGGCAATGACACCGACCCGGCCGGCGGCGTGCTCGTGGTGCGCGGCGTTGACGTACCTGAAGATGCCGGAGTCTCAGTGACGGTGCTGGAACACAACGTGGTAAAGATTACCGACATCCGCAACCCCGGCCTCCCTGTCACCATCGGCTACACGGTCTCCAACGGCCAGGGCACATCCAAGGGTGCCATCGCCGTCGTCCGCATCCCCTCCGCCTCGACGCTGCAGCCGCCCGTGGCACGCCCCGATGTGGCCGATGTCCGTGCCGGGGACGTGGTGCGCATCCCGGTGCTCGCCAATGACTTCGACCCCAATGGTGAAACGCTCAAGCACCCGGAGATCACGGACGCCCCTGCCGCCGAGAGCGGCAAGCTGTGGGTGGATCAAAACTCGCTGCGCTTCCTTGCCGGTGAAACCCCCGGATCGGTGACAGCCATCTACAAGGTCACGAACGTTTCCGGGCAGTCGGACTCGGCCTCGGTGACCATCAACATCATTGCCGCCGACCCGGAACGGAACCTGCCCCCGGCACCGAAGAACGTCCAAGGCAGGGTCATTGCCGGCGGCCAGGCGAAGATCCAGATCCCGTTGGACGGGATTGACCCCGACGGCGATTCTGTCCAGCTGGCCGGCATTGACATTGCCCCCACCCTGGGCACGGCGGTGGCAGGCAAGGGCTTCATTGTGTACACGGCTGCTGGTAGCTCCGCCGGGACCGACAAATTCACCTACAAGGTCAGAGACCGTCTGGGCGCCGAAGCCATCGGCACCGTGGAAGTGGGTATTGCCCCGCAAGACTCCAGCAATCGCCCACCGGTAGCCGCCGACGACTTCATCTCCATGCGCCCGGGCCGCCAGGTGGCCCTGGACGTGGTGCTCAATGACACCGACCCCGATGCCGACGCGCTGTTCGTGCTCAAGGACGGCTTCAACGGCCCTGAAGAGATGGCACCATCCGTGACGGAGCTGGGACGCGTGCTGCTGACAAGCCCCGCCGCCTCCGGCATTGCCACCATGGGGTACACGGTGGGCGATCCAACAGGTGCCACGTCAACGGCGAACATCCGCATGACGGTCACCCCGGACGCGCCGTTGCGCGCGCCCATCGCCCGCGACGACGAGGTCACCGTGGCGGAAGCGCTGGGCAAGAATACCGTCGATGTGCCCGTGCTGAAGAACGACGAGGACCCCGACGGTGTTGCCGAGCAACTCAAGGTGACGTTGACCCTGCCAAATCCCAATGCCTCGGTGAATTCCGACGGCACACTGCGCGTCACGCTGACTGCGCAGCCCCAGATGGTGCCGTACACGGTCACCGACCAGGACAAACTCGCCTCCACGGCCATCGTGTGGGTGCCCGGTTTGGACGCACAGTACCCGGTGTTGGCCAGCCACGACGTCATCAAGGTCCAGGCGGGGGAATCCGCAATCGCCAAACTGTCCGAGTATGTGAAGGTGCGCCCCGGCCGGACCCCGCGGATCACCGTGGCGGAGAAGGTGAAGATGATCGGCGCTGACACCGGCAATGCTGTCACGGCCGACGGCGCCGGGCTGAAATATGCTGCCAAGCTCGACTTTTACGGACCTGGGTCCATGACCTTTGAGGTCACCGATGGCACCGGTCCCGATGATCCCGCGGGCTTGAAATCTACGCTGACCATCATGACCGAGGTGGCCCCCGCCCCCGCGAAGAACCTGGCCCCCAAGCTCCAAGGCACTTCGCTGACCGTGGCACAACTGGAATCCAGCACCGTCAACCTGGCGTTGTTGGCCAGCGACCCCGAAAAGGATGCACTGAAGTTTGCCCTTTCCGGCGACGTGCCGGCAGGACTCTCCACCAAGCTCGACGGCAGCACACTCACCGTGGAAGCGGGAAAGAATGCTGCGCTCGGTTCGGTCGCCACCTTGGGTATTTCGGTGGACGACGGACACAACCCGCCAGTGGCGGCGGCGGTGAGTGTGAGCGTGACGTCCTCGACGAAGCCCAAGGCAGTGGCGAATGACGACTCCGTCCCGGACGCCCACGCCGGCCGTCTTGAAACCGTGCCTGTGCTGGCCAATGACGTCAACCCCTTCCCTGACACCGCCTTGAAGGTGCTCGACGCCAAGCTGACAACAGGTGCGCCCAGCACCCAAGTGGCCGTGGCGGGGGACAAAGTCACGGTTCAGGCGCCGGAAGACTTCACCGGAAACGTGGTGGTCAGCTATACGGTGGCTGATAAAACCGGCGACAAGGCACGTGAGGTCACCGGTCTCATCACCATGAACGTGAAGGGCAAGCCAGCGGTTCCTGCGGTTGCACTGGTCCAGGAAGTCAAGAGCAAGTCTGTGCTGTTGAAGTGGAGCACGCCCGTTGACAACGGTTCGCCGCTGACGGGCTACACGGTCAAGCGTAGCGACGGGGTGAGTCAGGAATGTGCCACGAACACCTGCCTGATCACGGGTCTGGAGAACGCGAAACCCTACACGTTCAGCGTGAGTGCGAAGAATGCCGTGGGGGAGTCCGCGTTCTCCAAACCATCCGCCCCGGCTACTCCTGATCAGCAGCCGGACAAGCCAGCGGCGCCGATCGTTGTTCGCGGCGACACGCAACTCGATGTCAGTTGGACTACGCCCGTGGGCGAGTACTCGGCCGTCAAGTCATTCAACGTTGAGATCTCGCCGGTGCCTGCTGGCCAGAATCCGCAGCGGACCGGTGTCAAAGGCAACCAGCTCACTTGGAAGGGATTGACGAACGGGACCGAGTACACCTTCCGTGTGCAGGCCGTCAACAGTGCACCGAAACCGTCGGCGTGGAGCGAATATGCCTCCAAACCTGTCAAGCCTGCGGGCAAGCCCTTCGCTCCGGCCGCACCCACCACGGCGTTGTTGGACACCGTTGGCAGCCAGAACCAAGTGCGGGTCGACTGGAGCGCACCCAACCTCAACGGCGGTGAGTTGAAGGACTACACGCTGACCACCTACCTGGACGGTGCGGCACAAAAGTCCACGAAAACCACGAACCCCAGTGCCACCGTCAGCTTGCCCAACGGAACCGGAAGCTACAGCTTCCGGGTTGTGGCCGCAACTGAAGTGTCGGCGTCGGACGCCAGCGCCCCGTCAGCCGGTAGGCGTTCGGTGAGCAAACCGGGAACAGTGGGGACTCCCACTATTGCCGCGGCCAACACCGGCGCCGCCGGAGGTGGCATCACCGTCAACTTCACCCCGCTCAGCGGGGCAGCGATGGGCGGCTCCACTGCGGGGGAGATCAGCTACTTCGCCAACGTGACGCCCGGGGGATCCAATATTGCCATCGTTCTCGGCGGAACCGTGCCAGCCACCAACGGCAGCAACACCACGGTGACGGTCTATGCGAAGTCAACCGCTTTTGCAACGGCAGGGAATGCTTCCACCCCATCCGGCGCCGTGGTGCCCTACGGTGCTCCGGGCACGGCAGGGCTCAGCGGGACCAACGGAGGTGCGGACAACCAGTCCGTCAGCTACGCATGGAGCATCCCCGGTGGGGCCGTGGACGCGGTGCGGGTGGAAGTCCGCATCAACGGTGGGGCATGGTCGGCCAAGACCAGCAACGGCAGCGCGTCCTTCAACACGGGAGGCTTCAGCACCGTGGCCACGATTGAGGCGAGGTCGGTGAACTCCATTGGCAGCTTTGGTCCGGTGCAAACGGTCAAGCCGCAGAGCGGAGCCAAGACTCCGCCGAAGGTCACCTCCTGGACCATTGAGGTGTCACCACAGAGCTGCTTGGAGAAGGCCGCGGGGGTCGGTGACCACTTCACCGCCGGCAGCCCTGCCACCTGCACGTCGCAGTGGCTGCAGGCCAACACCCCGGTGCAGGTCAACTGCTATCAGTACTGGGGCGGCAGGGACAACAGTCACAAGTGGTACCACATCACCACTCCCGGCTACAGCACCTGGCAGTTTGTGAAGGCCTTGTCCACCAACTTGTCAGCAGTGCCAGGCATGCCGGAGTGCTAGCGCCTCAGTGGCCGGGCCTGCCGGGTGGAATTAAGCCGTGCATTAGCCCTAATAGCGAGTAACACCAATTAATGGATAAACTAATTCAGGTTTTTGCGCAAGTAATGCCCGAATTCACAAAATTGAAAGAGGATGAACTATGTCCATGACGCCGGAACAGGCTACGTGGTTTGCAGGAACATTTGAGAAGTTGGTGGCCAACGTGGGCCAGGCGATCCTGGGCAAGTCCCACGTCATCAGCCTGACTCTTGCGGCCATGCTCGCCGAAGGCCACGTTTTGTTCGAGGACGCACCGGGCACGGGCAAGACCATGCTGGCCAGGGCCCTTTCGGCTACGGTCAAGGGCACCAACTCGCGCATACAGTTCACCCCCGACCTGCTGCCCTCCGACGTCACCGGCGTCATGATCTACGACCAAAAAACCCAGGAATTTGAATTCCACCAGGGACCTATTTTTGCGACCATCGTGTTGGCTGATGAAATCAACCGCGCCTCACCCAAGACCCAGTCAGCATTGCTGGAGGTCATGGAAGAGTCCCGCGTGACCATGGATGGCACCACCTATGAGACTGGCCGTCCGTTCATGGTGCTCGCCACCCAGAACCCCATTGAGCAGGCTGGCACGTACCGTCTGCCGGAAGCCCAGCTGGACCGTTTCCTGATCAAGACCTCCATTGGTTACCCGGACCACGCCTCCACTGTGCAGTTGCTCTCCGGTGCCAGCCAGCGCGACCGGACGTCGACGCTTCAGGCAATCATCACAACGCAGGCGGTGTCGGAAATGGCCGACTTGGCCGCCACCACCCACACCGATGCCGCGGTGCTGGAATATATTTCCCGCCTGTGCGAAGAGACCCGCACCGCACCGGAAACCCGTTTGGGCGTTTCCGTCCGCGGCGCCATCGCCATGGTACGCATCGCCAAGGTGTGGGCTGCAGCCAAGGGCCGCAACTACGTCCTGCCTGACGACGTGAAGGAACTCGCACCCTACGTGTGGACGCACCGCTTCGTCATGGACCCGGAAGCTGAATTCGCCGGAGCCACCCCCGAGGTGGTGCTGGCACGGGTCATGGCCGAAGTGGCCGCACCCCAACAGCGTGCCTCTGTCTAAAATTCCAGCACGCAGCCACTTCGCAACACGGCATCAGCACATTCAGTCAAAGGTTTAAGATGAGCATCAAATCCAGCGCAGGAAAGGTCGGGAACATCCTCTCCCGGCCGTTCCACAGCGAAGGAAAGCCCACCCGCCTGCACCCAGCATCGCTGTGGCGTGAAGCGGTCGCGGTCGCCAAAATCTATGTGGCGCCCGTGTGGGCCAAAGTCAGGGCCTGGTACGGGCGCTACATTGCCCCAGCCTTGGCTACCATCAGCACGCTGGGGTACGTGGTCCTTGGTGCGGCGGTGGTGTTGTGGATCCTTGGCGGCGTTTTTGGCTGGCAGGAAGCGAAGGTGGCCGGCCTGTTGGCGGTGGTGCTGCTGCTCATTGCCATCGCGTTCATCCTGGGCAAGTCCATGTACGCGGTGAAACTTGATCTGGCACGCACCCGCGTTGCCGTGGGGGACAACGCCGTGGGCAGCATCGCCGTGGCCAATACCTCCGCCCACACGGTGCTGCCAGCCGCCCTGGAACTTCCCGTGGGCCAGGCTACTGCACTGTTCCACCTGCCGCGCATGAAGGCGGGCGAAGTCCACGAGGACCTGTTCACGATTCCCACCACCCGCCGCGCCGTTATCACCGTGGGCCCCGTTCGCTCCGTGCGGGCGGACCCTTTGCAACTGCTGCGCCGCCAACTGGTATGGACCGACCCCACGGACCTGTATGTGCACCCGCGCACCACGTCCCTCGCCGGCCCTGCTGCCGGGTTCTTGAAGGACCTTGAAGGTCTCACCACGAGGGACCTGTCCAGCTCAGACATTGCCTTCCACGCGCTGCGCGACTACGTCCCTGGGGACGACCGCCGCCATATTCACTGGAAAACCACGGCCCGCACCGGCAAGCTCATGGTGCGTCAGTTTGAGGAGACGCGCCGCTCGCACATGGCCGTCGCCCTGTCCGTCAACACGGATGAATACGAGCACGACGACGATTTCGAGTTGGCAATTTCGACTGCCGCATCGCTGGGCCGCCAGGCCATCAAGGAGAACCGCGAGCTCAGCGTGCTGACTCAGCGTGGGCCGATGCATTGCGAAACCGGCAAAAATCTTCTCGACGACATGACCCGACTGCAGGGATTCAACCGTCGCGGCACCTCGGTGGACTTGGCCCGCACCCTTTCGGACGCCGTGCCCAACGCCTCCGTGGTGTTCCTTGTGGTCGGTTCGAAGGTGACCCCCGCGCAGTTGCGCAGTGCGGCAGCCTCGGTGCCGCCGGGTGTTCGTGCGTTTGCCGTGCGCTGCTACACGGGTGCGCGAGCAGCGCGCGCCAACATTGCCGATCTCACCGTCCTGACGCTGGGCGACCTTGATGATCTGTCCATCCTTTTGAGAAAGGCTGTCGCATGAGCGCGCCCAAGAGCGCGGTAGCGCAGCCCCAGGACAAGCATCCGCACGAAAAACGTGGCGCTGCCCTGCGTCGTCGTTCAGCATTCCGTGGCAGCCGTCTGTGGTGGCATTTCCTCATCGACGCAGCCGTGCTGGCAGTGTTGCTGGGCATTGGCGTGCTGGGTTTTGGACCGACGTTTGGTCACGACCCCCTTTACCTGCTGGCCGGCTTTGGCGCCATTGTACTGGGCCTTGGTGTAGCGGTTCTGGGCGCGCACTGGCGGCTGGGCCTTATCACCATGGTGGGGGTGGCCTTCGTTGTTTACATGTTCTTCGGCAGTGCCTTGGCCGCATCCCATGAAGCCATCCTCGGCTTTATCCCCAGCCTGTCCTCTTTGCGCGGCTTGCTGCTGGGCATCATGCTGTCGTGGAAGCAACTGCTGACGCTCGCCGCCCCGGTGGGCACAAGCGTTGATGTCATGGTGGTCCCGTACCTTTCAGCCTTTGTGGCTGCCGTGGTTGCCGGCACTTTGGCGTGGCGGCTTCGCAACGCCTATTGGGCCATCATCCCGGTGCTGCTTTTGTTCATCACCGCCATCATCTTTGGCACGGCCCAGGTGTTCCTCCCGGTGCTGCGCGGTTCGCTGCTGGCCATCGTGGCCATCGTGTGGCTGGCTTACCGGCATGAACTGCTGCGCCGTGAAATGGCAGGCGCAATTTCAGCCAACCAGCAGGTCCAGGACAAGGACAGTGCCCGGACGTCCTTCTTGCGACGCGTCGGCATGGCTGCCGGTGTCATTCTGGTAGCAGGGGCAGTCACCATGGCGGCCGCCCCCGTCCTGACTACAAGCACCAGCCGCGAGGTGCTGCGCGACGCCGTGATCCCGCCGCCGGACCTGCATCAGCTGCCCTCTCCGCTGACCAAGTTCCGCGACTACGTTAAGAATGAAAAGGACACCGTCCTCTTTGAGGTTGCGGGCCTGCCCAAGAACGGCCGTGTTCGCGTGGCCGCCATGGACAACTACGACGGCGTCGTGTTCAACGTGGACCCCAACAGCTCCGCCTCCTTTTCCCCGATTGGGGACCCCACGGCGCTGAACCAGGACGGGCAGGGGACCGGGTCCGACGTCGACCTTGTCATTGACGGCTACACGGGAGTGTGGATTCCCAGCCTCCTGGTGGCCCACAGCCTGCGCTATGAAAGCGCCCAAGGCAAGACCCCGACGCTGTACCTGAACAAGGAATCCGGCACCGCGCTGAATCTTGAAGGCGTGGCCAAGGGCGATTCGTACACGATGGACGTGGAGTTCCCTCAAGTTGACGGCAACAAACTGGCCGGATCCGACTTTGGCTCCGTGCGCCTGCCCAAGTTGGAGAACGTGCCGCAGGTTGTGGCCACGAAAGCCAATGAAATTGTCGGTGAGGCTGACACTCCGCTGAAGAAGGTGCAAGCGCTGGAGGGTGCACTGCAGCGCGAGGGCAAGTTCAGCAACGGCCTTGAGGGGCAGACCCCTTCCAACTCCGGACACAGTGCTGCACGCATCACGAAGCTGCTCAGCGGCAAGGAAATGGTGGGTGACGACGAGCAGTATGCCAGCGCGATGGTGCTGATGGCCCGCCACTTGGGGATTCCCGCACGCGTGGTCATGGGCTTCTACCTTGATGAGAAGGACCCGCTGAACGGTGCCCAGAACGCCAAGATCAAGGGCGCGGACGTTCATGCCTGGGTTGAAGTTAACTTCGCCGGACTCGGTTGGGTGCCTTTTTCCCCGACCCCTGACAAAGACCATGTGCCGAACCCGCCAGAGCCGCAAAATGCGTCCAAGCCCAAGCCGCAGGTTCTGCAGCCGCCGCCACCGCCGCAGGAAGCGGCTGAACTGCCACCGGACAGCGCCCCTGACGCGCTCGACACGGATGGCAAAAAGGACCAGCAGGCCGGCATTTTCGGCATGATCTTGATGATTGTGGGCGTGGCAGCCATTCCCATTCTCATCATCGCGCTGCCGCTGATCCTGGTGGTGGTGCTCAAGACGCGCCGCCGGAAGAAACGCCACACCACCGGCCTGCCCAGCGACAGGGTGGGCGGTGGCTGGTCCGAGGTGCTCAGCCTGGCCACGGATCTGGGTGCCGGGATCGACGGCAACGGGACCCGGCGCGAGACCGCCGTTTCGCTCTACAGTGCGTTCCCGGAAAGTCAGGGAACGACGGCGTTGCTGGCCGAGCGTGCCGACGCCGCCATCTTCGGCCCGGGCCAGCCCAGTGAAGAAGAAGTGGTCAGTTATTGGCACAATGTGGACGAATCCGTCAAGGGCATGACCGAGTCGGTAGGATTCTGGAAGCGGCAGCGGGCAAAGTTTTCCCCGAGGTCGCTGCTGGCAGATGTGAAGTCGAGTGCCCGGAGCAAGGCGCGTGAGCGCAGTTTGCAAGCTGGCGACCAGGCGAACAGCAATGCAGGCAACGGTCAGGGCGGGACGGCGAAACGCAGCCCACTGGCCCGGTTGATGAAGAAGTCCTAAGAAGGGTACGAAACAAATGGCGCAAAAAGTGGCGGATCCCTGCCGGAATTGCGGGGCAGTGCTTGCACACGGTGCTGCCTTCTGCACCCTGTGCGGGACCACGGTGACAAACCGCGCCGCCACGCCTGCCGGAGCGTCGGTTCCGTTGGGCAGCCCAGCGCCGTTGGGTGGCCCGGATGGCAGCGCTGCGGGCAGCCCGGCTGGCAGCGCTGTGGGCACCCCGGCCGGGTTTGCCGGCGGTGGCGCCGACGGCCATGCCCACCAGCCCTTTGCCACGTCGCTGCCGGGCATTGTTCCTGTGGGGACCTCGTCCAACCACCCTTTGGTGGCGCCGCGCCAGATGGGTGTGGACCCGAGGATCGCTGCCGCTACGGCACTGGTTCCGGGAGGTGCGGGACGCCGCCTTGCAGCCAAGCTCATCGACGGGATCCTGCCCGCCATTTTGGTGGGGGTGGCTGCTGGCATTGGCGCAAGCCTCATCAAGGTCACCCAAGCGGGGAGCTACGCCCAAGTGGATCTCACGTGGTTGATGATCCTGCTAAGCATTGCCAGTGTGCTGTCACTGGGCTACGGAATTTGGTTGTGGCTGTGGGAGGCAAAGTCGGGCAAGACCCCCGGCAATCTCATGCTGGGACTGCGCACCACCAACATGGAAGGCCACCCGGCCGGAGTGCTGGCCATCTTCCTGCGCCTGTTGATTATTGGTGTCAGTTCCATTGTTCCCACCATCGGCCCCTTGCTGGTGATCATCTCCAACACGTGGGATTCGAACGCCAAGAAGCAGGGCTGGCACGACAAGGTGGCCCACACACTCGTCTTCAATGTGAAAACCGGCCGTGATCCCCTCGAAACTGGCGGTATAGCTGAACGGGCCAACTTTGTGCCAGCAGAGGTTCCCACCATTTCCGAGGTGAGGTCGCCGCTCGCTCGTCCAACACCGAGTAGTCCAACGCCGAGCAGCAAAGTTCAAGGCAGTCCGGTTCAGAACGGTCCGGTGCAGGAGTCGGCAGACTTCGCTGCTCCGGCTCCACCGCCAGCACGTCGCAGGGGCCGCAAAAAGCAAAATGCGGCGGATCCTTTTGCTCCGCCTGCCGTGCAGTTCCACGGGCAGCAAAACCAGCAGTTCCCACTGAATCAGCCACAGCAGCAGAACCAGCCAATCCAGCAGCCTCGACCAGAGCAAACACTTCAGCCCGGCCAGGCCTTCGAAGGCCAGCCAAGGCAGACGTTGCGGCCTGGACAGACGTTCCCCACGCAGCCGCTGCAGGAGAATAATCCCTTCGCGCCGCCGTCGACCCCGCAATCTGAGATCCCCGTGGATCAGGGTCCCATCACGGCCGTGCCGGGTAGTTCGCGTCCTGCCCAGGCGGCACCGGCAGCACCGGTTCAGCAGTTGCAACACGTTCAGCCAACATCCAACGCGGCCGATGACGACGACGCCGCGGGGGAGACTCGGATCCGTGCCGTCAACGTTCCGCTGGCCCTGCGCCTGACTTTTGATGATGGGCGTTCTGAGGACATCAGCACCGTGGCCCTGATAGGGCGCAACCCTGCCGGATACGATGGTGAAATGATTTCCCGCCTGATCCGTGTCCACGACTCCAGCCGATCCGTGTCCAAAACACACCTTCATGTGCGCATCAGCACGGAAGGCCTGTGGGTGACGGACCGCAATTCCACCAACGGCAGCTCATTGAGCAGCGCCAGCGGAGGAAACACCCCGCTGGTGGGTGGGACTCCCATGTTGGCCGAAATTGGTTCCCGTGTGCACTTTGGCGACCGCTCGTTTGTGGTGGATCACGCGTGAGCGCGGAAGTGGAACCCACGGGCGAAGACAAGCCGGGCACCAACGCGCCCAACCAAGACGCTCCGGGTAAAACCTCAACCGGCGTCCGGCTCAGCTTTGGCTTCGGCACTGATCGAGGCCTGCGCCGCGAACTCAACGAGGACTCCTTCATCGCAGCCGACCCGCTCTTTAGCGTCGCAGACGGTATGGGCGGGCACGAGGCAGGCGAGGTTGCCAGCCGCGAGTGCATCGCCGTCTTGAGCAGCCAGCGTGTCCTGAGCTCAGGCTCCCGGGAGGCAACGGCGTCGGACTTGCAGCTTGCACTGCGCCAGGCCGATGCCCGGATCCGTGAGATCACCAACGCCCGCGCCGGCACCACCGTCTCCGGCGTGGTGCTGGTGGAGGAACGCGGCGTGCCGTATTGGCTGGTTTTCAACGTGGGCGACTCGCGCACCTACCGGCTGAGCCAAGGTGCCCTTACCCAGGTCAGTGTGGATCATTCTGAGGTGCAGGAGCTCGTGGACGCGGGCCTGATCACTCCCGAAGAGGCGCTGGTCCATCCGCGCCGTCATGTGGTGACGCGTGCTTTGGGTGCAGGCTCGGTCACGGAGGCCGACTTTTGGTTGGTGCCGGTGGAAGAGGGGGACCGGATGCTGGTGTGCTCCGACGGGCTCACCGGGGAACTGGGAGAGCGCGAGATCCACCGGGCGCTGAGCACCCTGCGCCACCCCCAGGATGCGGTTGACGCACTCATCCAAGCAGCCCTGCGCTCAGGTGGCCGTGACAACATCACAGCCGTGGTGATCGACGCCAGCAACGTCAACGGCAGCGCGGGGGAGGAAACCCTGAACAACGGCTCATCGGCCGAATCGGTTGAAGTCGACACCCTACCGCGTGTGTTGACAGCGGATGAAACTGCCACAGCGGAGCCGAGCGGACCTGTTGCCAGCGAGGTTCTTGAGAGCATCCCCGAATCCGTCCGCAACCCCTCCGGCAGCGCTCTTGAAGGCTCCAATCCCACATCCGTTCCACAAGCTGCCGAGCCCGATGCGCCCGCAGCCCCCTTGCAGCAGGAGAATCATGGTTAGCACCACCTATAGAACAGGTTCCTGGATGGGAATTGTCCGCAACGGCTCGGTCATTGCCCTGCACGGGCAGACCGACCCGGCCATTGTTTCCCACCTCTGGGAGTTCCTCGGACACCAGCCCACCATCCATGGCGTGCTGAACGAGGTCACGGAGAAATTCGGCACCGGGCTCACCGGGTTGCCCGACTTCGCCATCGTGGTCCAAAGCGACCGCCTGCATGCCATTCTGCGTGGAGACATCACCTTGTTGGCGTACACCGGGGACGCCGAGGACGTGGTCTCCGGCCGCGACGTCACCACCTGGAGCGAACGTTCACTGGTGCTGCCCAACTCGTTCGTGCTGACCATGGCCGAGCCCGGCATCACCGGCGAACCCCTGGTGCTTCCGATCGGCGAGGCCGTTGTTGCCCTGCAGTCGCTGAACATGCACCTTACCGGCCCCTCCGCATTTTCCACGCACGACGGCGGATTGGTCGCGTCCGCGCCAGTCGAGGCTGCTGCTGAACAAGCTGTAGACAACGACGATGCTGCGGAGGGGGCCCTTGCCCTGCAAAAGGAACTGGAACCGGACCCGGGCCTGGAGCTGGAGCCGGAACTGGACCCGGTGCCGGGACACGGACTTGATGCGCAACAGGAGCCGCTGGAGGATGAACACGGTGGTGAAGAGCCGGTTGGCGAGGAACAGGGCAGCGAAACACAGGTAGCTGGTGGTTTTGCCATGGCCGCCGAGGCTGCGAATGCGGAATGGACGGCTCAACTAGCTCCCGTGCATGCACCGGACAGTGTTGAACCGGACCTGAACCGCACCATTCGCCCTGAGCAGGGAGAAGACCTTGAGCAGGGGGAAGCCCGGGAGCGGGAAGAGGATGGGGAACTGTCAGCTTTGGAGGCTCCGGCGGAGGTGGCCCCTGAGGAAGAAGCACCCGGGGATCAGACTCCCGGGGACCCAACACCGGACACGTCCGCGGTAGCGGCGGCGGAAGCTGCCGACGACGGATTCACCACCAATTACGACTACCTTTTTGGGGCCACTGTCGCCAAAAGTGTTGAAGACGCTGCGGTGCGTCTGGATGAAGACGGCCAGCCGGTGGAGGCGAATACCGGGCATGCCATGCCGCCGTTGCCGCCCCAGCTCCCCGTCGCCCGCAACGGCTCAGAAGATTCCGGCTCGTCCGGGGATGCTGCACAGCCCGGTGCTCAGGTTGCCGGTGCTCAGGATGACAGTACTCAGGACTCCGCGGCGCAGGGGGACCGGTCACAGGCTGCCGGTTCACCCGTTGGCTTTGCGGCTGCTGGTGCTGCGGCTGGTGGATCTTCAGCCATGGGCTCCGTGCCTGGGGCGCGAAACCCCGGACCGTCCAGCTGGCAAAACCAGGCATCCGCTGAACTTGCCCAAGGTACGGAGAATGCCGGCCTGTTGATCGACTCAGTTCCGTGGCGCAATGGGGCTACAGCCGCCACGCCTGCCGCACCTACTGCACCTGTTGCACCGACTGCGGAACCGCACTCACCCAGCGACGAGCCCTATGACCCGGACCATGATGGTCACACCGTGATGCGTTCCGATGTCACGGGGGCGCGGCCGCAGCCTGTCACCGAGAGCCTGGATTCACGTCCGCCGAGCGGACCCATGGTTTTGGCGCGTCTGTGCCCCAACGGCCATGCCAACCCGCCGAGCAGGTCACTTTGCTCGGATTGCGGCATCGGCATCAATTCCGAACCGCGTGAGGTGGGCCGGCCCCGGCTGGGCACCATGCATATTTCAAGTGGTGAAGTGATCGAGTTGGATCATTCATTGATCATTGGCCGCCAGCCTTCCGTGTCCCGCGTCATGGGCGGGGCCATGCCCCGCCTGGTCCGGGTCACGAGCGGAAACGATGATATTTCGCGATCGCACGTGGAAGTTCGTCTGGACGGTTGGGATGTGCTGCTGGTGGATCTCAAAGCCACCAACGGCACAGTCCTGGTTCGCGAGGGACAGTCCCCGCGTCGCCTCAGCCAGGGTGAGGAAGCTATTTTGCTCAATGGGGACATTGCCGAACTGGGTGACGGTGTCTCGCTGCTCTTCGACGGTCTACTGTGAGTGTCAAGCGTGCGCCAGCGGCACCGCCCCAACTGCCGGGTTACAGATTTGTCTCGGTGCTGGGCTCGGGAGGCTTTTCTGACGTCTACCTATATGAGCAGGACAGGCCGCGGCGCCGGGTTGCCGTCAAGGTGCTCACTGCGGATTTAAAAACCGAAGGCGCCCGGGCCAGCTTCGAGTCTGAAGCAAACCTCATGGCCCAGTTGTCGGCCCACCCTTACATCGTCACGATTTTCGAAGCAGAGATCACCGACTCCGGGCACTCGTACCTGGCTATGGAATACTGTTCCCGGCCGAGCCTTGACATGCAGTACCGGCAGGGCCGCTTCAGCGCCGATAAGGCATTGGAAATTGGCATCCAGGTGGCATCCGCTGTGGAAACAGCACACCGTGCAGGCATTGCGCACCGGGATATTAAACCGGCCAACATTCTTGTCACCGACTATAACCGCCCTGCGTTGACCGACTTCGGCATCTCCGGCACCATGGACTCCGCACAAAAAGACGGCGGCGGCATGTCCATTCCGTGGTCGCCACCGGAATCCTTTGGAACTGGTGCCACCGACGGCGTCAAGGTCGATATTTGGGCTTTGGGCGCCACCATCTACACCCTGTTGGCCGGGCACTCGCCCTTTGTCATCCCCGGTGCGGACAACTCGCAGCGCCAGCTCACGGACAGGATCGGCTCCGCTGCGCTGCCGCGCCTGGGCCGTGCCGATGTTCCGGAAGCGTTGGAACTTGTGCTGGCCACGGCCATGGCCAAGTCTCCCAGTTCCCGCTACGGAACGGCGAAGGACTTCGCCCGTGCATTGATGCGTGTACAGGCAGACCTCAACTTGTCGGTGACCCCCTTTGAAGTCCAGGAAGAGGTTGTTGCCCACGAGGCACGCGAGGATGACGGCAGCGAATCCACCCGGGTGCGCAGCATTGTCTCCATTGATCCGGACGGCTCTTCAAGTGCGAGCTTCCCGACCCGCCCCGGTTCGGCAGGGATGGGTTCGGGGAAGGTGGGTACCGCAAAGCCGGGTGCAGGGGACGCTTCCTTCACCTCGCCTCCGCAGGTCAACACCGTTCCAGGCGTTACCGGATCCACATCCGGACTTACCCGCAACGGTCAAACCCTGCCGTCTGAATCCGCTGGCAGCCCGGAGGCAGCCTTCTCGGACACTGCCGGTGGCCCCACCGTACGCAAAAACTATTCACAGATCGCCTCGCCCACGCAATGGAACGACTCCGCCCCAGGCCGGCAAACGGCACGGGGCCAGGACTTTGTGTTGGATTCCACGGTCCAGCGCAGCGACCTGATCGGGGCCGCCCCGGCAGGCCACACGGCAGCAGAGCCGGACGCGGCGGCTCCTGCACCGGTAGGAAGGAAACGCCTGTGGCTGGGACTGGGTTCGGGGCTGGTGCTCGTAGCCGCCGTCGTGGTTGGCATTGTGGTGTTTATCAATGTGGGAGCCCCGAAGAAGGACGACGCCGCCACGCAGCAGAGCGTCACGCCGCCGCCTGCGCTGGTCATCGGTGCGGACGTTCCGTCGGTCACCGAGCTCACCGCGACGCCCAAGAACGGCGGCTCTGAATGGTCTTGGACGAACCCTGACCCGCAGGAGGGCGACATATACCTGTGGGCCTCGGTCAGTGCCGTCGATTCGGGCGTGCCCAAGCCGACCATCGATACAAAAGTGTTTGTTGTCAACGGGCCCAACGACCAGTCCTGCATCTCCGTGAGCTTGGTGCGTAAGGACGGCCACAAGTCGCCGGAGCTGAAGAAGTGCTCCTAACGACTACCGAGATAACTAGAAACAGCATGCAAACTAGGGGGTTGCCGTCATGGCTGAATTGACTATTGATTTTTGTGGCGAATGGTACGAGCCGTCGCCGGAGACCATTTTCAGCATTGGCCGTGAAGGTGACATAGAGGTTGACGACAACCCCTACCTGCACAGGAAATTCCTTGAGGTGAGCAAGTACGACGGCATTTGGTGGCTGACCAACGCCGGCACCATGCTCTCGGCAACGATCGCCGACGCCGCCGGGGGCATGCAGGCCTGGATGGCGCCCGGTGCCCGCATTCCGCTGGTGTTCAGCCAGACGAACGTGATCTTCACGGCCGGGCCCACCACGTACGAATTTTCCGTACACCTCGCGGCTCCCTCGTTCATGTCCCAAAGCCGGGATGACGACTCGGCCGGTTCAACCACCATTGGGCCGGTCGTGTTCACTCCGTCGCAGAAGGCCCTCATTGTGGCACTGTCGGAGCCCATGCTGCGCCGCGGCGGAACCGGCTTCAGCTCCATTCCGTCCTCGGCACAGGCTGCCAAACGCCTCGGCTGGGCTCTCACACGCTTCAACCGGAAGCTGGACAATGTGTGCGACAAACTCGACCGGGTCGGTGTTGTTGGCTTGCGCGGCGGCGGCGGAAAGCTGGCCACGAACAGGCGTGCACGCTTGGTGGAGCATGCCGTCACCTCGCACCTGGTCACCCCGGATGACCTACCCCTGCTGGATTCACAACGCGGAACGGACGATGAATGAGGATCAGGCTGACGCTTAGGCGTGAACCGCAGGAGGACAAGAACCTGGCCGTCACGGTGGACGGCCTGGCTTCGGTGGGGGACATCGCCACCGAGCTGTACCTCTCGGATCCTTCCCGCAAGGGAGCCCAAGCTCCGGCAAACCTGTCGCTGCTGGTGGAGGAGTCGGTGGTGGGCGGCGTGCGTGGCCGCACGCTTCCGCCGGATGGCAACCTGCTGGAATCCGGGCTGCGCCCCGGTGCCACGGTGTCCTTGACCCAGGTCAGCGAATCCTTCGCGGTGCCGCATCAGGACCGCGGCCCGGCCGCCGCCACTGTGCGCATCATTGCCGGACCTGACACAGGGAAGGAATTCGCGCTGCCGCAAGGCACCAGCTATGTGGGCCGCGACTTTGACGTGGACGTGCGCCTCAGCGACCCCATGACGTCCAAACGCCACGCACGCATCACTGTCGGGGACACGATTGAAATCTCGGACACCGGCTCCGCCAACGGACTCATGATGGAAGGCACCCAGATCTCGCGTGCCGTCCTGGGCTCCTACGACGAGGTGACCCTGGGTGAAACCACCCTGTCCATTGTGAGCCTTGGCCGTGGCGCGCAATCGGGGCCCAGCAGCCCGTTGGTGGAATTCAACCGCTCCCCGCGAGTGGTGCCGCACTTCAAGGTGGAGGAACAATCCATTCCTTCCGGCCCGCAACGGCCGCGGCGTGAACGCTTCCCGCTCGTGATGATGATCGCCCCGGTTCTCATGGGTGCTGTCATGTTCGCTGTCACAAAAAGCGTGTTCAGCATCGTGTTCATTGCCATGATGCCGATGATGATGATCGGCAGCTGGTTGGACCAAAAGGCGAATATCAAGCGGGAGACGAAGGACGCCGTGATCCAGTTCCGTGGAGCGGTCACGGAATTCCGCCGGCAAATGACGGCCCGCCAACAGGTGGAACGGGCCGTGCGGTTGGCTGAGAGCCCGTCCACGGCTGAGACCGTGGACGCCATTTACAAGCTCGGTCCGATGATGTGGACGCACCGGCCGGAGCACAAGTCGTTCCTGTCACTACGGCTCGGCGTAGGCCGTCAGCCCTCACGCACGCCTGTCAAGGTATCCAACGAGAACAACACCCTGCCCGAGTACATGGCCGAGATTCAGGACATCAAGACTGAATTCACCGACATTGATGCCGTGCCCGTGGTGGCGCAATTGCGTACCAGTGGTGCCCTGGGCGTGGCCGGTCCGCGCGGTGTGGTGGACGACGTCGCCCGTGCCCTGGTGCTGCAGGCCGTAGGACTGCATTCCCCGGCTGAGCTGGCCGTTGCGGCCATCACGTCCGCCGAGTCCAAGGAACGCTGGGAGTGGCTGCAGTGGCTCCCGCACGTGGGCTCGGTGCACTCGCCGCTGGCGGGGGACCACCTGGCATCCGGCCACGGCGCCGGGGGTGTGCTCTTGGCCGCCCTGGAGGAACTGTTGTTGTCCCGCAGCGCCAACATGAGCGCCCACGGGGCAGCCCACCGCGGTGCACTTGACCCGGCGAAACTCGAAATTCCCGCGCCGTCCACACCGTCCCTCCTGGTCATCATTGAAGATGATGTCAAGGTTGACCGTGCCCGGCTGACCCGGTTGGTGGAGCATGGCGCCGATGTGGGCGTGCATGTCTTGTGGGTGGCCGGTTCCGTCGAAGCCTTGCCGGCTCCCTGCCGCGACTTTGTCCACGTTGCCGAAACAGCCACCACCGGACAGGTCCGGCTGGGCCAGCTGACCTATCCCGTCAGCTGTGAGAGTGTCAGCGCCGAACTGGCCGCCCAACTAGCCCGCATGCTGGCACCGGTGGTGGACGCCGGAAAACCGGTTGATGACGACTCCGACCTTCCCCGCAGCGTCTCCTACGTTGCCCTGGCCGGGCATGACCTGGTGGAAGGCACCACGGGCATCGCCGATCGCTGGCTGGAAAACAACTCCGTCTCCTCCCGCGCCGTGAAGAACCGCAAACACCAGGGCTCCCTGCGCGCCCTGGTCGGTTCCAAGGGTGTTGAACCCATGTATCTTGACTTGAAGACTGAAGGGCCGCATGCCTTGGTGGGCGGCACCACCGGTGCCGGCAAGTCCGAGTTCCTGCAGGCCTGGGTGCTGGGCATGGCCGCCGCCTACAGCCCGGACAGGCTTTCCTTCCTGTTTGTGGACTACAAGGGTGGCGCCGCCTTTGCCGACTGCGTCAAACTCCCGCACACCGTGGGCCTGGTGACGGATCTTTCCCCGCACCTGGTGCGCCGGGCACTGACGTCCCTGCGAGCGGAACTGCACCACCGCGAGCACCTGCTCAACCGCAAAAAAGCCAAGGACCTGCTCGCCATGGAGCGGGAAGCGGATCCCGAGGCTCCGCCGTCGTTGATCATTGTGGTGGATGAGTTTGCCGCCCTCGCCAAGGAAGTCCCAGAATTCGTGGACGGGGTGGTGGACGTTGCCGCCCGCGGCCGTTCACTGGGCCTGCACCTGATTCTTGCCACGCAGCGGCCCTCCGGCGTCATCAAGGACAGCCTGCGCGCCAACACGAACATGCGCATTGCCTTGCGCATGGCCGATGTGGACGACTCCAAGGACATTCTCGGCGAAGACACCGCAGCATACTTCAGCCCGTCCATTCCGGGGCGCGGCGCGGCGAAAACCGGCCCTGGGCGCATCCAGGGCTTCCAGACCGGCTATGCCGGCGGCTGGACCACCCGCACACCGCAGCGCCCCCGCATTGACATCGTTGAAATGGACTTTGGCTCCGGTGCGGCGTGGGAGCAGGAGTTGGCGGCTGCCCCTGTGGAGGAATCGGCAGGCCCGAATGACATTTCCAAGGTCGTGGACAATATTTCGCTGGCCGCCGTGGAACTGGGCGTCAAGCCGCCCCGCAAGCCGTGGCTGAGCGAGCTGTCCGGCATTTACGACTTCTCCAAGCTGCCCGGACAACGCACGGATGAGCAGCTGTTGCTGGGCGTCATGGACGACCCAGAGCACCAGGCACAACCCACCGTGTTCTTTGAACCGGACAAGGACGGCAACATGGCCATCCTGGGCGCCAGCGGTTCGGGCAAGTCGGCGGCGTTGCGCACCATTGCCATCGCCGCCGCGATCACCCCGCGTGGTGGACCCGTGCAGGTGTACGGGATCGACGCCGCCTCCAACGGCCTGCAGATGCTCGAAGTGCTCCCACACGTGGGCGGCATCATCAACGCCGAGGACGGCGAACGCGTGGGCCGGCTGCTGCGCTACGTGCGCGGCATCATTGAAGAACGCGCCGAAAGCTTCGCCCAGGTCAAGGCCGGCACCATCGCCGAATACCGCCGCCTCGCCAACAAACCGGACGAGCCGCGCATCATCGTCATGGTGGACGGGCTGTCCACGTTCCGTGAACTCTACGAATTCCGCACGGGCATGAACCAGTTCGAAACGCTGCAGCAAATCGCCACCGACGGCCGTCCCATGGGAGTGCACATTGTCATTGCCGGTGACAGCCCGAAGTCGCTTCCGGCGTCGTTGGCGTCCTCGGTGCAGCGACTGCTCGTGTTCCGGCTGGCCACCACGGACGACTACTCCAACCTGGGCCTGCCACGCGATGTCCTGACCCCGGCCTCCCCGCCCGGACGCGGCATGATCGACGGCGGCGAAGTCCAGATTGCCGTTTTTGGTGGCACCTCCAACCTGGCATTGCAGGCCAGGCAGGTGGAAAGTCTGGCCGAATCGCTGCGCCGTCAGGGGGTCAAGGCCGCCCCGAGGATCGAATCCCTGCCCGAGAACCTGGATCTGAATGTGCTCCCGGCTGCCTCCGCCGGCAATGTGATCATCGGGGTCGACGACTACAACCTGGAACCGGCCGGCCTGAACGCCACCGGCGCGCTCATGCTCACCGGGCCGCCGTCGTCGGGACGCACCACGGCACTTGTCACGCTGGCTGAAGCGCTGAAACGTTCGACGCCGGGTACCCGGCGCGTGTACTTCGGCTCGCGTCGCTCAGCCATCGCCAACTTGAGCGTGTGGGACGAGTCGATTGTGACTGCGGGAGAGCTGGAGCCCGAGCTGCAGCGCTTCATCGATCTGGTGGAAAGCGAAAGCCAAACTGTTGCCTTCTTCATTGAAGGAGTGACGGAGTTCGCCGACTCAGAGGCGGAAATGGACTTGGTCACGCTGATCAAGGCAGCCGTCAAAGCCAACTTGTTCGTGGTGGGTGAAGGGGAGACCTCCACCTGGTCCGGGGCCTGGAATATCGCCGGACTGTTCAAGGCAGGTCGCCGAGGGCTGCTCATGAACCCGGGCGACATTGAAGGGGACAACTTGATGAACACGCCGCTGGGGAGGGTCAGCAACAACAAATTCATCCCGGGCCGCGGCTATGTGGTGGGCCGGGGCAAGGCGTTCAAACTGCAAGTGGCAAGCACCATGGACCACGAACGGTAAGCCTCCCATCCTTTAAATTTCCTCGTCACAATCCGGTGGGGGAGTTGTCCCCATCGACGGTCTTGGCGAGGGCGCGATAGATTCTTATCAGTGCCTTGGCCGGAACTTCCCGGACACGGCGAAACAAGAGCGGCAAAGCCCGCAAATTTCTACGAATTAAGGATGTGCATCATGGCCGGTATGCTCGGTA
>NZ_JAUNVV010000043.1:11551-27877 GCF_030540645.1 Arthrobacter sp. | reverse complement strand
GTCGAAGCGGCGTTTGTAGTCGCCGGCCACCAGGGTGACTTGGTTGACGGCGAGCCAGTCGTTCTGGTCGGGGTCGGCGCTGAGGAGATGGATGGTGGCGTTGACGTCCGTGCCGTCGGTGTCGATGTAGCTCAGCTTGTAGCCGTTGACCAGGTAGCTGTGGATGCGCTGGTTTTCGGTGATGGCGTCGTTGGACTTGGGGGAGGTGATTTCCGCCAGTGCCTGCTTCACGTACTGCAGTGGAACGGTGGGGTTGAGCTTTTGCAGGGCGGTGAGCATGCGGGGACGGATCAGCAGTTCTGACCACGATTCGCGCTCGCCCCTGCCGGGGGCAATAGAGTCTCCCTGGGTGGGGCGCCATCCCAGCGGTTCGGCAAGCCGCTCAAGGGCAAGGCCCTCCCAATCGGCCTCGGAAAAACCTGTTCCTGCCAATGCCATGATTGTTCTCCCCAGCGTGTGTCTGAACCTGATGTTGACGTTATCAGTCAGTGGTGTTCATGGCGTTGTTGTGAACCGGTATGCAGGGTTATCAGCGTTGCCAAGAGCTCTGGATGACCGTTGCAACTTTCTTTGCATGTCCGCATAACGTTTAAACTATTTGCCATTTTCTTTACATGTTGTGTTGGACTTGCTAGATTTTCGTCATGTCACCTTGGAGCCCGAACCATCCCCACAACGAACTCCCGGCTTTGCCTCCTAGCGGCCAGATTGAAACAGTTCCCATTCTCAAGCTTGCCATCGAGGCCCGATCAGCTCTGGCGGCTCTCGAGCAGGCGACCCGGACGATGACCAATCCAACAGTTCTGATCAACGCCATTCCATTGCTTGAAGCGCAGGCAAGTTCAGAAATTGAGAACATTGTGACCACGGCTGACGAGCTGTTTTTGCACGCGCAAGATGAGGCATCGGCTGATGCTGCAACTCGGGAGGCGCTTCGTTACAGGACTGCCTTGTTTGAGGGCTTTCAAATGGTTAAGGAACGGGGGATCGTTACTACGAACACGGCTCGGGAAGTGTGCTCGACAATCAAGACGCACCGAATGGACCTTCGGTCTGGAACTGGCACCTTCATTGGCAATCCCCAGACAAAGGTCGCGATCTACACACCTCCTGAAGGCAGGGGAGTCATTGATAAGAAGTTGGGGGAGTGGGAACAATTCGTCAACTCAGCCGCTCATCTGGATCCGCTGGTCAAGATGGCCCTGGCCCATTACCAGTTTGAGGCCATACACCCCTTCGACGACGGAAACGGTAGGACGGGGCGCGTCCTCAATGTCTTGATGCTTGTGGCCGCTGGCCTTTTAAGTCAGCCGGTCCTGTATCTGTCGAAGTACATCATCAAGAACAAGAATGACTACTATTCGGCGCTTCTGGCGGTGACTGCGGATGAAGCTTGGACGGAGTGGACCGAGTTCATGCTCGAAGGCGTGCGTCAAACGTCAAAAACAACCCTGATGAAGGTCGGGCGAGTTCATGATCTTCAGCAGATCATGAAGGCCGAGATTGCTGCGGCCGGAGCTGCAGGTGGCCACATCTCGTTGCTGGATGTTTTGTTCGAACAGCCGTATTGCCGGATCTCGAACGTCATGACCGCATGTAACGTATCAAGGCCAACGGCAACTAAGTGGCTGAAGTTGTTGGCGGCGAAAGGCGTCTTGCTTGAACACCCGGTGGGCCGCGAGTTGCTCTTCATTAATCACCAGTTCATGGACCTCTTGGTGCGGGACGAGGATCCAACCAGCTGAGATCGTCCTGTGGATAACCATTGCAACTTTCTTTGCATATCCACACGACGTTTAAACTTTTGACTGGGTTCTTTACATGTCATGCCGCAGTCCCATGCGCCAAATGGCTGGGTGAACGCAATTGTTCCGCCGTAAAAACTTAGTTGTTGCTTCAATGGACAGACAGAACTTCCCCGGAAAACCATGGATTCGAGGGCCCGCCGCTTACTTGTTGTCCCACAGGCACTTAAATGTGTGAACCTCATCGGTGGACGCCCAGCCCCATCGTTCGAATGAACCGCCGAGACGATTGACCATCCCGCTATCTGGAGGACCCATGCCCAAGAAGACCAACCGCCCAAAAAACGCCAGCCGAAACGTGACCTCCGTCAGCGAGCTGCGGGCAACCCGCGCCGTGGATGCCATCACCCCGGCGTTCGTTGACTGGTGCCGGCAAACGGAAGACGTACCTGCCGAAGACGTTCTGGTGCTCCTCGGCCCGGTCAAGGTGCTGGTTGCCGCATATTTCCACGCATCGCCCTCGTCGGAGCCCACCAACTTTGAACCGGTCCCGTTCGGGCTGGTTCTGGCGGAAATCCTCGGTGCGAACGGCGAGGATGTGGCCAATTTTAGCTTCGATGCCATTCTCTTTTACCTGGAATTCCTCGGCGCATCGGGCTTATGGACCGGGACGGACGATGACTTTAACGCCGTCGATGATTTGTTCCATATGGACGAGGAACGTTCACTTCTGGCAATCACGGCTCCGGAGCTGACGGCGGCAGAGGAACTGGCGGCACTGGCCGGAACCGGGCTTGCCCAACGGCTGGAGAAGCTGCTGCGGTGGCTTGGGGAGGGGAAACCGTGACGACCACAGGGGCCTTGAAGCTCAAGGAAGTCAAGGGTGCGGCCACTGCCGTGGGCGTGGCTGCGAAGGGGGCAATGCCCAATGCCAAGCGGGCAGCGTTGCCGTTCTTTGATATCCATGCGGCACCTTCGGGCTCCGTCCGCACGGTCAAATCCATGTTCGAAGTCCCCCCTACTGGCAAAGTTCTGGGCAGCTCTGGAGGCCTGCGAACTCATTGACATCGGCTCAACGAAGGTGTGGCCCACCCCGCTGACGGAAGAGTTTCTGGAGCCAGGGCATCCGGCCCGGCTGGATATATTGCGGGATTTCACCACGAAATTCCTGGCCGTCGCCGTCCTGGGTGAGGAGGAGTGGACGCCGTGGATCACTCAGGCGGCTATGGCGCAGTCGGCACTTCTGTTTGCAGCGTGCACCAGTGAGGCATTGCCAGTGGAGGTGCTGACGGACCCAGCCAGGTTGCGGGAAGTGGACTTGGATGAATACGGGGCCGAGGTCCTTCAGCACCGGATGGCCGAGCTGGCCGAGCTCGGCCTGGTCACAATGGACCAGGCCATCACGGTGCCGCCCGCCGTTGTAGCTGTCATGCAGGGTGTGTTCCAGGACGACGTCGACGATCCTTGGGCGGCGCAGTCGCAGCGCAAGAAGCCAGCCCGCAAGAGTAAAGGCTCCACCCCGGCTTCAATCCTGCAGCTGAAAATTATGCTGAAGGGCTCCAAAGCTGCCCGCGTGGCGGAGACTGCTGGTCCACTCGGACCCGAGTTCGATTTCGGCGACTCGATGCCCGTCGATGAAGGGGCCGTGACGCTCGGCGCAATCCTGTCCGCCGAAAACGACAAGGTGGACTACATCTACGACTTTGGCGATAACTGGCAGCACGCGGTTGGGGGTGCCGGGTCGACGGAGGACAGCAGCGGTGTGTGGAATTGGGAGAATATCGGCGCCATCGTGACTGATCCGATGCATCCGGAACATCAGGAGTACCGCGACTGGCTGGGCCTCGAAGCCGGCGAAGTGTTTGACCAGACTCGCTTCAATGCGGACTGCGTCGATGAAGCAGTTTCCCAAATGTTCCGAGGCTAGGGTTGAAGTCTCGGGAAGGAGTGCGCCGTGACCGTCATGGATGACTATGTAATGGGAATCCGTCGTGAGGCCCTGCGGCGCCTGGCCAAGGTCCACCGCTTCCGGAAAGTGTTGGAGGGAATGCCGGACAGCTTTCGCAGTGACCCCGAGGAGATGATTTTGAGGGCCTTCCTACCAAACGGATCGGTCTGAGCTCATTTCCAAACTGAAAACCTATGGCTTCACTTTCGGTGACGACGGGCCGTGTCCCCATGAAGGTCGTTTACCGGGGACGTGGGATCAGGTTGTAGCGGCGTTTGCCCAGGGCTTGCTCACCATGGAAGAGTTCGACGACGTGAGCCGCGCCATTGGTCGGTAGCAAGTGGAAGTTCGACGACGTGACCTGCTCCCAGCACAAAACCGGGGTACGTGCATCCCCCAATGACGCATGTACCCCGGCTTCAATACCGTCCTCAGACGGCGGTGGTGTTCTCAGACGAATCAAGCGGGCCGGTGAAGTGAGGTGTGCCAGTATCAACGTCTCACATCAGTAATCCACCTCAAAGGGGCCGGGGAAGGGGTTGTATGGACCCGTCCCCGGCCCCGGTAGGCGCGGCAGCTTCTCGACCTTGAGGGCGGCAACGAGTATGGGCGCCGGAATAGGGTTAGCCAGCCGGATTCCCCACGGTGGGCCCGGAATGGGCGGGGCATCCCGGTCAAAAATTCCTGATAGTCCTTGGGCCGGTGCGGCTTGGGCCGGGGTGAAGGCAACAAATGCGGCTGACGAAACCAGTGCCAGGGTGCCGAGAGCTGCGGCCGTGAACGTGGCTTTGTTGTGTGGCTGCTTCATGACGACTCCTGTCTGTAGGTGGCGGGTCCTTGGGTGGTCCTGCCGGTGATGAATCAAGTGTGCCGACAATCCCCAATCGGATCATCAGCCCCCAGCTGTAAGCCGCATACAAACGTGGGATGAGCCGATTTCCCGCCTCATGAGGGGAGTCCTCCTGGCACCGGGTCCTGTGGATGGACCAATCCGCTGCGATACGCCAGAGCAACGGCAGCGGCCCTGTCCCTCGCCCCGGATTTATACAGGATCCGGGCCACATGAGTCTTGACCGTGGCTTCACTCAGGAACAGCAGCTCACGGATCTGCTGGTTGGACAGCCCTCCCGCAACCAGCTTGAGGACTTCCTGCTCACGCGGTGTCAGCAGCGCTGTCAGATCGCGGGTCTCGCTTACGCCTTGCCGCAGCCGCTCCACAATCCGGGTGGCAGCTGTGGCATCCAGCCACGTGTCCCCGGCGGCCACCCGGCGGATCGCGTCGGCAATCTCCGTGGGGGAGGCATGCTTGAGCAAATATCCGCTGGCTCCGGCCTGCAACGCCTGGACCACAATGTCCTCGTCGTCGAAGGTGGTCATGATCAACACGCGCAGCAGGTGGTCCGGGTGCGGCTGGCTTCCAGTAAGCAGCCTGCGGGTGGCGGTGACCCCGTCCATACCCGGCATGCGTACATCCATCAGTACGACGTCGGGTCCCAACTCCTTCGCGCGCGTCAGCGCTTCCGTCCCGGAGCCGGCTTCACCAATTACTTCAATGTCAGTTTCAGCATTCAGCAGCATGCCGATGCCGGCACGCACCATGGGTTGGTCGTCAACAATAAGCACTGTGATGGGCATTATTCCTCTTCCATGTAGCGGCTGTTGTGCACTTTTGTGCTTCCGGCTGCGGGGAGTGCAATGGCGGGCAGGGTCGCCTGCAAGAGAAACCCCTCGGGTGTGGGGCCAGAATGCAAGGTCCCGCCGCTGACCACAACCCGCTCCCGAAGGCCCTCCAAGCCGTAACCCCCTGATGCCGCAAGCTGGCGCCCCAACACCCCGGAGGTTGATCGGATGCTCAACACGAGTGTTTCCGCATGCCAGAGGTAGCCAATGTCGGCCTTGGCACCTTCTCCCGCATGCTTCATGGTGTTTGACAACCCTTCTTGGATGACACGGAAAGCGGTGTGGCCAATGCTTGGATCAAGGGGGAGCGCGGTTCCTTGAGTGCTGCTGGTGATTTCCAGGCCTGAGGCCCGTGCCGAATGGAAGAGCTCGCCCGCATCCTCGAGTCCGTGGGGTCGCAGCAGATCATCCTGATCCGTAACGTTGCGCAACAGGCCAAGCATCCTGTGCAGTTCGCGCATGCTCTGCTCAGCGGTTTCCTGCACGGCGCCGAGTACGCCGTCCACATCAACCTCAGATTTTCCTGCTTTCATGGCTGCCCGCACCCCCGCAACTTGCAGCAGGATGGCTGTCAGCGAATGGGCCAGGCTGTCGTGCAGATCCCGGCTGATGCGGAGCCGTTCCATGGCGGTGGCTTCCTCGCGGGCATCGGCAGCCCAGCGGCGTTCGGTAGCCAACTTGTGGCTGGACCGGGCCAAGGTGCGCCCCGCAATCCATACTGTGAGTACCAGTACCGTCCACAGGGATACATTCAGTGCTACAAACAAGGGATCTGCGGGTTGGTGGAAGCCAATGTTGGTAAAGGTGTTGGCCGCAATGGGCAGTGCCGCCCAAGCCAGTGCCCACCGTGCAGCACGCGCAGTGCAGTGCCGGGCCATGAGAAAGAGTGCCAGGAGGAAACCGGCAAGGCTCTCCACTGTGGGGATGATGAATCCGCCACATCCCAGCACCAGCATGGCAACGTATCCGGGTAGCGGGCTGCGCGGGATGGCGAGAAAACCATAGCCGATCACCCCGATTCCGATCACCAGGGCAGGGGACAGTCCGTGACCGGCGAACGTGCGGGTGTCCCCTCCCCAAACCAACAAGTCAACACCAAAGACGAGCAATACCAGGATCCAGCGGAGGGGTCTGCTGCGTTCTAGCACCCACGCATCCTGGGGAACACCAAGCACCAGAAAGGTACCACCCGTGCGTCGGGGCGGTCGGAGCGGCCTGGAATCAGCTCTGCCATGCCTTCGGGAACGTGCTCCCCGACCATGGGAAGGGAGTTCTCCGGAAGTTCCAGCGCGGTCAGGGGATGCCATGAGTCACGGCTCCTTGGTGTCTCATGCATATCAATGGCCGTGATGTCCTGGCCATTGATGGTGACAGTGATTTCTCCGCTCAGGCCACCGGCTTCAACGAGCACGGTGTCCCGGCGGATCGGCACCCCAACTAGGAGCACGCCCTCGGCGGTGCGCACCTGTACTGAGGTGTCCTTGGGGGCATCTGGGCCAGCCTCAGACCGTGGGGTGGAATCCAAGGGGGCGGCGGCTGATGGGTTCGTCATAAGGGGCTCCTTGAGGTGGGTGGCCGTGTCGGGTTCAAGTATCCTGACACATCCAGACGATGGGGCGCGTCATACGACGGCGGCAGTTGTCGTCATCCTGTGGCGTTATGCCAGCTGCCGCTGGGCCATCAGATGCGCGTACCAGCCATCGCCAACCGCCAGCTCCGCCGGGGTGCCAGACTCAACTATTTGGCCGCCGTCCATGATCCACAACTGGTCTGCGGCCTCGGCAATGTCCAAACGATGGGTGATGATGAACCGGGTGGTACCCAGCCGGGCCAGCGCCAACCCGATCTGCGTCTCGGTGTCTGCGTCCAAGGCACTGGTGGGTTCATCGAGGATGAGGATGCTGGGGTTGTCCAGCAAGGCACGGGCCAGGGCCACGCGCTGGCGCTGCCCGCCGGACAGGCCTGCGCCGCCGGACCCAAGGTGGGTTTCCAAACCCAAGGGCAGGGCTCGGATCTCGGCACCCACGCAGGCATGTTCCAGAGCGAGCCACACCTGGTTGTCATTAAACCCGCTCCGTCCGCAGAGCACGGCGTCGCGGATGGAGCCGCGGCCCAGCCAGTTGTCTTGGAACACCACACCCACTTGGGATCTGACAGCATCAAGATCCAGGGTGGCCAGGTCCTTGCCGTCCAAGAGGATTCGTCCGGTCGAGGGCGTGTGCACGGTTGCCAGCAACTCTGCAAGGGTAGATTTTCCGCAGCCTGTGACCCCGAGCAGCACCACGCAGGATCCGGGAAGCACATGCCCATTGATGCCTGTCAACACATTGGCACCATGCAACTCATGCCGGAACCCCACAGCGTCCAAGGTGAGTTCACCACGTAGTTTTCCTGGGTCTTCGCCACCGGTCCGTTCGGCTGGTGCTGATTCCAGATCGCTGATTCGTTCCAGCAGCGGGCGCAAATCAGCGGCATTGACCACTGCGAGTGACAAGGAAGCCACGGGAGCCAGCGTGGCGGCGGATAATGCCATCAACCCCAATGTGGCGCCGATCCCGGCGCCCCCAGCTCCCGGAACGGAGCCCTGAACCAGAACAGCCAAGGGGGTGGCTACGGCAGCGGCAGCCAGCAAGGCCTGGGAAACTGTGCCCAGTCGCGTGCGGTTCCTGGCCAGTTTCAGGCGCCGGGTCAGCAACTTTTCCCAGCCTCTGAGCATGCCCGCCTCGCCCCTGTAGGCACGCAGTGTTCCGGCACCGGCGATGGAGTCTACAAGCATGGATGAAGAGTCGGCGGCAAAAAGGATTTCTTCACGGCGCCAGGCTGCGGTGCGGCGGGCTACCAGGATGGAGACGCCCAGGCACAGGATGATTGCTGCGCCGGTGGTTGCGGCTGCGGGAGGCGCCAGCCATAGGAGAACGGCAACGTAGCCAACGGTTAGTACGGCGTCCAGCGCGGCGCCGAGCAAGGTGACGCTTAAGAGTGCGTGGACCGAATGCGCGGATTCAATCCGGCCAAATAGATCACCCACGCTGCGCCTGGCAAAGAAGGCGGGCTGCCGGCTGAACAATGTCTCTGCAACGTCTGTGCTGAGATGTCCGGCCAAACGGTGCTGCAAGGTGGAAAGCACCCAGTTGCGGGCCAGTGTGAGCGCGGCAATGGCGGCGGCCATCGCCAGTCCCAGAATCAGCCAGCGGAACTGTTGGGATCCGCCGGTTACCAAGGCGTCAACAATCATGGCCGTCGCGAGAGGCAGGGTGAGTCCTGAGAGTGCCAACAGGCCGGAGAGCAACGCGGCACGCCACAATTCGCCACGTACGTCGTGCAGGGCGCTTCTCAACAGGGCTGGCCAGCGGCTCCGGGTTGCGGCGGGGGAGTGCCAAATTTTGCTCCGCGCACCGGCTGCCTCCGGTACGGGGACCATGACGAGGCCGCTGGCCTCCTCAGCCAGTGACGTCAGGGTCAGTGTTCTACGGCCAATGGCGGGGTCCATGACGAATGCCTGGGTGCCACGGACCTTCTCCACCACGAGGTAGTGCTGCCGGGACAAGTGGATGAGGAACGGAGCTGGAAGGCTTGCCAGCTCAGTGCTCAACTGCTCAGAATCCAGCAGCCGTGCTCCCAGAACCAGGCCAAGCTCGGCTGCCGTCTTGCGGACCACGAGTCCGGAGGCGCCGTCGCGCCCCGGGTCCATCATGGAGCGAACCTTTTCCAGTGTCACTGGTTTGCCATGGAAGCGCAGCAGCGATGCCAATGCGGCCGGGCCACAGTCAGTCTCGGCTGTTTGCAGGATTACGGAAAATCGAGGCATCTTCGGGGCCTTTCAACGGTTGCTGGTGGCGGTGAAAAGGAGGTGGCTCCGGCGCGTGCAGATGTGCCGGAGCCGCCAGGGTCAACTAGGAGTTGACCGATGGGCTGATGCTGCTAACAACTGCCGTCATGGATGACTATGACTCCGATCAGATTGCCATCGTCATCGAAGAAGAGGATGGTCTCGCAGAGGGCGCCGTGGAAATCTGCCAGCTCATCGTCGGTGATTTCACGGCCGGGCAGGGTGTTGATGGTGCTCATGATCTTGCCTCCTGGTGATGCGGGTGGCCTGTTGCCTCCCGATTCACCACAAGTCTCTCGTTGCACCACCCGCCGGGGCATCGGCCCGGAGAGGTGTCCAGGATCCCCAGTATTCTGTACGCCGGCTCATCCATGCGGGTGATGGCACGACGCCGGACCCCGAGTCCCAGCGTCCGCACACCTACCGCTGAGGGCTTGGGGGCGCAGACCTGCTCAGGGTGTTGTGTTTTACATAATCACCGGTTCCGCTGTTAGTCATCGGCTCTTACGTCACTGACTGTTCAAGGGCCGGTTTTTGCTTCCACGAGATTACACCTTGCTTGCCGAACTTAAACAACAACATTCGGTGTCGGCAGCGAATGGGAACACGAAAGGCCAAGCAAGATCATTGAGGGTGACGCAAACACCGTCGAACACGTCGCTAGATTTGACGAAGAAGGCGCCAGGGTCGACGCCTTTGAGCCTATTAGGAACGCGCTGCAACGGTCGGTTTTCACAGACGGCGAACGAGTTCGCTCTTGCTCGGAATATAAGCCCGAGCGAGATGGCCTCCCGGCTTGCATGCGAACGAGATATCGCTGTCCGAACCCTTGCCAGGACCCTTCACGTTTAGGGGAAAAACTTGAGCTGCGGTCTTCGTCGAATCTTTGATACAAGCAGTTTGAACATGGGCATGTCATGAAAGTGGGGCATTGGTGAAAGCAGAGCTTTCACCAATGCCCCACTTTGCTTTTAGACTGCGACGGAGACTAGGATTTCGGCGTCCTTGACGCGCAACTTGCCGGACATCAGCTGGGGGAGCAGCGCGTCGCGAGTTGCGGCGAGCTTACGAATCTCAGCTTCAATGGCTGCTGCTGATTCGAAAAGCGTTGTTGCAGTCTCGGTGAAATCAATAGTAGAGGCCTTTGACGGGACTCTAACGGGGATCGCATGCGCTTCATTCCGATTAAGCCCTGGAACTGCTGAATCATTGTTCATGGAGTCCAGTCTCAGCGTGCGTAGAAGGAAATAGCAGAATACCTGGCTGATTTCTGGCGACTTGGGAGACACATAGTATGTCGTGTCGATGGGGAAATATGGCCCATGTGACCAGTGGACGGCCCCGGCGGTTCCCTTTCCTCCTACAATGACGCCAGGTTCGCTGCAGAGGGCCGTGGTGTGAGTTCCAGTGATTCCACCGCTGCCGTAAACGTTCACGGGTCCCGGAACTCTTGAGGTTGTGGACAGGGACTTTCCGTAGTCCAGTGAAATTAGATCTCCGAGTCGTGCCATCTCGCGTGAGTGAGCCATCAGCCGCTGAAAATGGGCTCCAGCTAGTGCAAACGTCGTGTCAACGAATTTGGTGTTGGCGGCGATCTTGTCGTCGAGGGCGCCCAGGACTTCTTCGATTCCAGATCTGATATTTGCTGGAGGAACGGGAATCTGCAATCGCTTCAGATCTGCCAGATTAAGTGTGGACTGGACAGTTGTATTCAATACTCCGAGGATCTCAGATTTTATGGGCGCGGATTCGAAACAGAGTTGAAGCCATCTGGAACTGACGTCAACCGGTCGAATCACGGCTATTGCGCGGGCTACGTTCCATCCCCGGAGAGAGTCTTGAGCTACCGCAGACTCGCCAACTGTACCCACCAACGAAAGAAGTAACTCGCCACCGGCAAGTGTTGTTCTGCTGTGTTTGGCAATGATTTCTTCATCGACACGCATTGGAGAAGACTCATCAACGACTCCGTTGCGGACATCCTTCACACGAACGATCGGCACGCCGGTTTCGGAATCGTTGCCAGGTTGAACGACTCCGTACGAAATCTGGCGATCATGGACAAGATCTACGAGAGGGAAACTTGGCCACTCACTCATGAAACCCGTCCCAATTGCTCGCGTACTACGGCCGCCAGCCGGTCGGACTCGTCGAACTGGGCAAACAACTCAGCAGACAACCGTGCGATCTTTTCCTCGATCGGTTCGCCGTCGTCCTCGACCTCGGCGGCGCCAACATAGCGGCCCGGCGTGAGCGCATAATCTGCAGCCTTGATGTCTGCGAGGGTGACGGACTTGCAGAAGCCGGGCTCGTCGTCGTACTGACCAGCATCAGCAGTGGTGCCGCGCCAGGCGTGGAACGTCCCCGCAATGCGAGCAATGTCCTCATCGCTCAACGCGCGCTCGGCGCGGTCCACCATGTGGCCCAGATTCCGGGCGTCGATGAACAGCACCTGCCCGGTCCGGTCAACGGAGCCAGCAGAGCCAGCAGTCTTGTCCTTCGCGAAGAACCACGTGCACACGGGGATGCCGGTGGAGCGGAACAACTGGGTGGGCAGGGCCACCATGCAGGAGACCAGGTCCGCCTCCACCAGCTGGGCGCGGATTTCGCCTTCGCCGCCGGAGTTCGAGGACATGGAGCCGTTGGCCATGACCACGCCGGCGGAACCGCCCGGGGCCAGTTTGGAGATGATGTGCTGGATCCACGCATAGTTCGCGTTACCGGCCGGCGGGACACCGTACTTCCAGCGCGGGTCCGACTCCGAGCGCGCCCAGTCCTTGATGTTGAACGGCGGGTTGGCCATGATGAAATCGGCCTGCATGTCCGGGTGCTGGTCGCGGGCAAAGGTGTCGCCCCAGCGGGACGCGAGGTTGCCGTTGAGCCCGTGGATGGCCAGGTTCATCTTCGCCATCCGCCAGGTGCGCTCGTTGAGCTCCTGACCGTAGACGGAAATCTCCGAGCCCTCCTTGTTGTGCGATTCCAGGAACTTCTCGGCCTGCACAAACATGCCGCCCGAACCACAGGCGGGGTCGTACACGCGGCCGTGGTCCGGGCGGAGCACCTCCACGAGCACACGCACCACACCGGCCGGGGTGTAGAACTCGCCACCGCGCTTGCCCTCGGCGCGGGCAAACTTCTCCAGGAAGTACTCGTACACTTCCCCGAGGAGGTCGCGGGCCTTCGTGGCGCCCTGTCCGGTGAACTTGGCTGAGTTGAACAGGTCCAGCAGCTCGCCCAGGCGGCGCTGGTCGATGTTGTCCTTGTTGAAGATCATCGGCAGCGTGGCGGCCAGCGACGGGTTGGAGCCCATCACGTACGCCATGGCGTCGTCAATGAGCTCGCCGATGCTTTTGCCATGCTCATCGAGGGTGGCCTGCGTGCCCTTGGCGTTCTGTGCCAGGTACGTCCAGCGGGCGCGGGCCGGAACCCAGAACACGCCGCGGCCGGTGTACTCGTCCACGTCGTCGATCAGCTGGCCGATCTGCTCCTCATTCAGCCCGTCCGCTTCCAGCTCGGTGCGGATCTGCTCGCGGCGCTCATCAAAGGCATCTGAGACATACTTCAGGAACACCAGCCCCAGGATGACGTCCTTGTACTGCGAGGCATCCATGGACCCGCGCAGCTTGTCCGCGGCCTTCCACAGCGTGTCCTTCAATTCCTTCATGGTCGACGGCAGCGCCTCAACCTTGCCCTTCTTCGCAGCCACTAGCTGGTTCCTTCCATAGATGCATCCACAATCGAAAAATGTCCGCTCACAACGCCCTCCAACAGCGCCCCGCCCAGCTCGTCCAGCTGCGCCAACCGTACCGCCAGCCTGTGACGTTCCGCCGTGACCTGAGCCAGGACCCCATCAAGGGCGGGCTTCACCTCGCTGGCCACGCGCCGCACAGTCCGCTGCCGCCACGGCCCCGGCGGCGCGGTCCGCATGTCTTGCGCAAGCAGGTGCGGCAGCATGCCAGCCTTGTCCTTGGCCGCTATCCGCAGAACCCTTGCCGGATAAAGCACGACGCCGGACCCCGCCTCATCGACCACGGCACCACCTTGCGCTCCGGTGGTGAAGATGACGTCGCCCGGTTCGGTCAGCCGTCCCTGGGGGTAGGCACTCGCGAGGAGAAATTGGTTGATCTTCCGGGAGCCCCACGGTTGATGCCCGCTGACTTCCCCAGGTCCAATGATAGTGAACTGGGCGCTGCCAGGTTGCGGGACTTCCATATGCCCGGCCTCAACCCTGAGGCCGGGAACGTATTTCAAGGAGCCGTCCTTGAGGGCTTCACCCACCGAGCACGGTGGACGCGGAGGCGTCACCTTTCCCGTGACAAGGCGCAAGGCTGCAAGCGAGGTCCCACCGTCGCGGACCTGGGCGAGCAGTTCCTCGGCCGCCACCAGTTTGGAGCTTGCCTCCGCATGGGAGGGAATCCGCTGTGTGAGTGTTCTGTGCGACGGTGCCGCCGCTGTCAGTGAGCCGGAGCCGGCCAGCAGTGAACGCGTCAGCACCAGCGTTGTGAAACGAAAGGAGTGCGCCCGGATTTGCGCCCTGTCACCCAGTGAAGCAGCCAGGTCGCCCACGAGGTCCTGCCGGACGTCCTTGTCCAAGTCCAATCCCGTCAGATCCGCCACCATGGTCCACCGCTCGGGGATCTCAACATGGTTGCGGGCGTCGCCCAAGACCCACAATGCCATGGATTGGCGAGGCTTTGCGGGCACCAACCCGTGGGGGAGCCGGACAATGGCCCGGATCCGGGCCGAACGTAGAATGTCCGCGCGGATTCCCCCGGCATCGCGGCCTTCAACAGTTCCGGGCAGGGCGTCCGTCAAAATCGAAGCCGGTGCAAGGACCACCGCTGTTGCATGACGATCCATCCCCAATGCCATCTCGTCAATGGCCGTGAGCACCTGAACCGCATCGGTGAGCGGGTGCGATGGCGAGGGGAACTGGGCGAGCCGGACAACGGATCCTGAAGGTTCAGCCTGTGCCGAAAGTCCGCGGATGATGTGCAGGTTTTCCCGGTATCTGCCCAGGACCTGCATGCGCCGCCAAGCCAACCGGGAGGCGGCATCGGAGCCGGTGCCAACACACAGCACCGCCATCTCCACCTCGCCCAGAATGTCCGCGACGGCTGGCAGGAAGCCGCTGCCGCCGTCGTCCATAAAAACGGGGGGATTCGGGCTGCCAGCGGCCAACTCAATGGCGGCCGAAGCTGCCAAGTCAATCGCCTCTGGGGTCAGCGCAGTGCTGCCTTGTGCCGGGGAATCGGGGCCTGTGCGGTGCAGTAGCTGTTCAAAAGCTGCGGCGGCCGTGTAGGAAGCATCGCTGAGCTGGTCCGCGTACCGTGCGAGGGGCAAGAGCTGTTCGCTGGCATTTTCAAGTTCGCTGTAGAGGAACTCGTCGTCGGGATCGCATTCATCGGCCATGTCGAGAAGATCTGCGGCACTGTGGGTGCCCAAGGGTGAATCCCATAGGCAGCGCAGGGCAAGGAGGGCTGTCAGCACCGTGAAATGCTCGCTTTTCGCATCCGGGCCCAGCGGGGTGGCGAAAGCTGCGGCGTCCTCGCGGGCCTGCGGATTGTTGCCCCGGCCGGTCTCGGTCAGCCAGTCAGTGACTTGGGCTGCGTTGAACAGTTCCTGCCGTCCCCGGCGCCCGACCGGCTGGGGGAAGGGCGTGGGCGTGTGCCTGTTGCGTGAGCGCCACATGGACACCACCGGACGCTGCACGCGGGCCAGGGCGGCAATGTCGGAAAGAGTGACGCACAAATCGAGCTGGGCCTGCTGCTGCGGGGCCATGCGATCTCCCTTCCCAGTACTGTGTGCGGCTGTTTGGTTACAGCTTATGCCGTTATCCACACCCATTGTCCACATTGTTGATAACCCGGGTTATCGAGTATCAAGGTTCTTTTGACGTTGAGGCTGCCCTAATGTCATTCCATCAGCACCGGTGTCGAGTCAGGCAACGAAATGGTGGGCCTTTCCATTGGGGGCAGGCCCAGCCCGCCCGACCATCACTGAACCGACAGTTCCAAGCATCAGGAGAAGCCATGACATCGCCACCACCGGAGTTTCCGCCAGCCGAGCCTGGCGTGCAGGGCCTCTTGGGAGAACCGCCGGCTGTGCAGCCTCATGTGTGGGGCCAGCCTGTGTTTCCAACGGCCGCTCCGCTACGAAAAAGCAGGAAGCACGTGTACTTCGGTTTGGGCGGGCTGGCTGTTGGGATCGCTGCAGGACTACTGCTTGGCGCGGTGGGAGGGGCTGCTGGCGGGGCATTGGCTGGGGCCAGCGCCATTCAAGACGCAGTGGAGACGTGTGCCGCCGTCGACACCACGGGGGTGGATGTCATGGACAAGGGCAAGAGCCTGAACCTGCGCACAGCCGGAAAGAAGAGTGAGGGCGCCAAGATGCTGACGGTTGTTTGCGTTCTCAAGGAGGTGGATGCACCTGAGAGTCTTCTGACTCGATTTGGATCAACCCGTGCCTTGGATGGAACACAGACCGGTGAATGGGCGGGGTTTACGGCTTCGTGGACCTATCACCCGGACAACGGGCTGAACATCATCTTGGAAACAGCAAACAAATAGCCTGCATTCGTGGACAGGAGACACCATGTCAGAACCGATGCCGTTGGATAATGCGTCAGCTGAAGGAACTCAGGAAGGCAGCACTGGAACGGTCATTCCATGGCGGATGCTGTATCCACTTCCATCGCCACTGATGTCGAATCATTCCAGAACTGTGGGGCAACCGCCGCCCTTGTGCGACACATGTCCGAAGAACTGAATCGGTTACCGGATAATGTGACGCTGTTGATTTTTGAAAACCGGCCAACAACTTGGCCAACTGTCTTTAGGGGAAGTCATGAGCAAGCCAGAACAGCCAAAATCCCAGGAACAGGCTAAGCCTGATGTCACGGTGGGCAGTGGAGTAGTCACCCTGGATAAGGATCCGATGCCTGTTGCTCCAGATGCGCCCAGTTTTCCGTCGCAGAACGTAGTAACCGATGAACAGCACAATGAGAACAAACTTCGGAACCGGAAATTGATTGCAACTCTGGTTGTTGGCGTCCTGCTTGCTGGGGGAGGCTTCTGGCTTGGCAAGGCGACCACCGATCCGACTGCAAGCGAAGAATATGTGGC
>NZ_JAUNVV010000043.1:8105-11451 GCF_030540645.1 Arthrobacter sp. | reverse complement strand
AACACCGTCAGCGACGGCACGTGGGTTGTGGGCGTGGACATTGAGCCCGGCACGTACAAACCCACCGCCAACGTAGGCTCCCGTTGCTACTGGGGCCTCTACGCGAGCGGTTCCAACGGCGACGACATCATCGCCAACGATATTCCCGGCGGCGGACTCCCCTCAGTGACCATCGCAGCTGGGCAGGACTTCAAGACCGCCCGCTGCGGAACGTGGACCCGGCAATAACAGACAACTTCAGCCAGCGGCAAGCCCTTTAGAACAAGGCCCGCCTCCACACCATCTGGTAACACCAACAACCAACACCACAAACTGGCACAGGCAGCTTTGCCGTGCCCGAAAGGAAACATCATGACTCAAAATGCTTATGTCAAAGATCCTCAGCAAGCCCCGTTCGCCCCTGCCAAGCAGGAGGGCGCCAAGTCGTTCTTGGTGACGTGGCTGTTGTCCTTGTTCCTGGGCTACTGGGGCGTGGACCGCTTCTACCTCGGCAAGGTGGGCACCGGCCTGCTGAAGCTGTTCACGTTCGGCGGGCTCGGCGTCTGGGCCTTGATCGACTTGATCATCACGCTTGCTGGAAAGCAGACAGATAAGGCTGGCAACTCCTTGGCTGGCTACTCCAAAAACAAGGTTATGGCGATTGTCGTGACCCTGGCCTTGATGCTGGTGGGTGGCATTGGTGGCGGCGTCGCCGGTGTATCAGCCGGAAAAGCCGTTGTTGAATCCAGCATCGAAGCCCCGGCGCCCATTGCCCCGGAGGCAGCAGCCCCGGCTGTCGAGAAGCCTGTTGAGAAGCCAGCCGAGAAGCCGAAGGAAGAGCTCGTGGCCAAGAAGCCAGCAGCAGCAGCGTGGACTGAAGTGGTGTCCCTGAGCGGCACCGCTGACCAGGCCAGCCAGGTCTTTGAGCTCTCAGGCAAGGAAACCCGCTTGGTTTATGAGTTCACTGGCTCCGACCCGGACATGGCCATTGCCGCCATCTATCTGGAGAAAGAAGGCACAGACATCGCTGTTGACGGTGGCATCCCCGTTGTCATGGCCAGCAAGCCAGAGAGCAACACCACGGCATTGCACAAGAAGGCTGGCACGTACTTCCTGGACGTCAAGGCAGCAAACTTGGACTCCTGGACCGTAAAGATCGAAGAGAAGAAGTAGCTCTAAAACACGAATGGCCGGGTTGACGGATCCGCAAGGACGCCGTCAACCCGGCCACAGTGCTTTCCACAACGGGAAACGTAAGGCTACTTTTGGTTCTCATCCTTGGGGTGCTGCTCGCGAGTCTTGTCCGGCTTGTCCTCACGCAATTTCGCTTCACGCGCGTCCAACTCGGCCTTGAGTTTGCGCAGGCGCTCAGCTTCCATCTTCTGTGCCCTGTCGACTTCCAGATTACGCAGGAACTCGGGGTTGTCATCCGGGGCCACCGAGCGGCCATAGCTGACGGTGTGGGACGGGCCGCGCGGAGCTGATCCTTGGCCGCCCTGCGTTTGCGACTGATTGGATGCCGCGCCAGCATATTGGGGGCGTCCGAACAAGAACCACAAGGCCACACCAATGACATTCAAAAGCACAATGATAAATACCCAGGCAGTCTTGGGGATGCTCCGCACGTCGCTGGGCTCGCTGCGGAGGCAGTCGATGAGTCCGTAGACAAACAGGACAACACCTAAAGTCACGGGAATGATATAGCGCATGCTTCATTCTAACGTTGACGGGCAAATTACCGCCCCGGGCGTTACCCGGGGCAGACACTCAGTTTCAGCGGCTAAACTTGAGCCGTGGCTTTCTTCAAATACTCCTTGGTCCGCGCCGTGCTCTTCTTGGCGTTCTTCCTCCTCGCCTACAAGGTGATTGGCTTTTCCTGGCTTACAGGGGCCTTGGTCGCAGCACTGGGCGCCTTCTTGATCAGCTTCGTTTTCCTGCGCAAGCAGCGCGACGGCGCAACCGCCGTCGTTGCTGGCCGATTCGCACCGAATGCCGAGACCACACAGTCCGCAGGTGCTACCGCAGACGCCGAGGCTGAAGATGCCTTGGTTGATGAAAACCCCGACATCTGGGTTGATGCAGACCGCAAGCCCAGCGCATCCAAGTCCGAGCGCGCAGAAGAAGAGTCGCTCTAAACGCAGCCAACTGCAACCCGCGGACTGGATTCGTGGATTACAACGCCGTGAGCACCATGGCCACGGCGAACAGGACGCTGAACCCCAAGTTGAACAGGCCGGTTTGCTGCAAAACAGGGATCAGGTTCTTTCGCATTTTGCCCGTGAGCATCAGCCAGCTGGGCATCACCATGAACGGGACCAGCAGCAGCACCAGCAAAATCCACGGCTTCGCCGGTACCAGGAACAACATCAGCAGCACTGACAGCGCCAGCATCACCACATAGCTGAGCCGCGCGTTTCTATCGCCCAGCCGCACGGCCAGGGTACGCTTGCCCACTTCAGTGTCCGTGGGAATGTCGCGGACATTGTTGGCCATCAAAAGTGCGACGGCGATCAGTCCCGTCGAGATTGAACCCAACACCGCCGCCGTGCTCACCGCGCCGGTCTGGGTGAACGTGGTGCCCAAGGTTGCCACGGGGCCAAAGAACACAAACACGAACACGTCGCCCAGACCCATGTAGCCGTACGGATTCTTGCCGCCCGTGTAGCCCCAGGCGGCCAGTACGGCCCCGGCCCCGATCAGCAGCAGCCACCAAGCCTGCGACAGCACCACCAGTGCCAAACCGGCCAACATGGCCAGACCAAACGCGGCAAACGCGGCCATCTTCACATGCGAGGGCTTCGCCGCACCGCTGCCCACCAAGCGCAGCGGTCCCACCCGCACTTCGTCAGTGCCGCGGATGCCGTCGGAGTAGTCGTTGGCGTAGTTCACGCCAATTTGCAGCAGCAAGGCCACGAACATGGCCAACACGGCCCGGCCCCACTGCAGGGCCCCCATGTCGAAGGCCGCAGCGGTACCGATGATCACGGGGGCCACTGCCATGGGCAAGGTCCTTAGCCGAGCCCCGGAAATCCATTGCCCCACAGTGGCCACGGTGTTACTCCTTCAATTCTTTTGTACATATGTTTTGCGCATTGGGTGTTGGTGGACTCAATCAACGGGTCCACCGCGTTAATTGTGCCGCTTCACGGCACTAAGCAGTTTGGGCGGCTTCGGCCAAAGCGGCCAAAATCGCCGTCCTGTCAGGCTTTCCCGTGGCAAGCAAGGGAAGCTCGGAGACGAACACCACAGTTTTGGGCACCAAATGAGCTTCCACCAGTGCCGCCGCACCGGCCAGCAGCTCGGGCAGGGAGCAGGAGGCAACAACCATGGCCGCCACCTGCTGCCCCCATTCGGCGGACGGTACCGG
>NZ_JAUNVV010000043.1:0-8005 GCF_030540645.1 Arthrobacter sp. | reverse complement strand
GCCCTCGCGGATGGCGAGTTGCACGCCTTCCAGGGGGACGCCGTCGTACACGCATCCGCCACACGTTTCGCTCATGCCGTACGTGGTGATGACGTTTAGCCCGGCACCGCGCGCGGCCTCGAGCAGCACCGGGTTGATGGGGCCGCCGCCGAGCAGGATCGCGTTGAAGCGGCGCAGCACCGTCAATGTTTCCGCGCTGGGATTGCTCAGCAGGCGGGTGAGCTGTGTCGGGACCAGCGAGGTGAAACGCATTTTGTCGGTGAGTTCATGCGCGGCCTCGGTGAACGCTTCCGGGGTGAAGCCGCCGCTCATGTCCATGGCCCAGGGGCGGGCGCCGGCGAACATGCTGCGTACCAAGACTTGCAGCCCGGCCACGTAGTTCATGGGCAGTGCGAGGAGCCATTGGCCCTCGCCGCGCAGCGCCATGGCTGTCCCCACCGAGGACGCCGCCAGTGCATCCACACTCAGCAGGGTGCGCTTGGGTGTGCCGGTGCTCCCCGAGGTGCGCACGACGGCGGCAATGTCCGTTTCGCTTCCGGCCGGCAGTCCCAGCTCGGCCTGCGGGATGAGGGTGAAGCTTCCGTCCGGGTCGATTTCGACGGCTGGGCCTTCGCCGGCGAGTGCTTCGGAAAGGGCCTTGAGCAGGGGTTCAATATTCATGTGTACCTATATAGGGGGAGTTAGAAGTAGTACGGGAAGGAAGACCAGTCAGCGTCGCGTTTTTCAAGGAACGCTTCCTTGCCCTCGACTGCCTCGTCCGTCATGTAGGCCAGGCGGGTGGCTTCGCCGGCGAAGACCTGCTGGCCGGCCAGGCCGTCGTCCGCCAGGTTGAAGGCGAACTTCAGCATGCGCAGGGCTTGCGGTGACTGGCGGGCGATGTCTGTCGCGTATTCCAGCGCCACGTTTTCCAGATCTGCGTGGGCCACTGCCTCGTTGACGGCACCCATGGCGACCATGTCATCTGCGGAGTATTCGCGGGCCAGGAAGAAGATCTCGCGGGCCTTCTTTTGGCCGATCTGCCGCGCCAGCAATGCCGAGCCGTAGCCAGCGTCGAAGGAGCCCACCGTGGCGTCGGTCTGCTTGAACTTACCGTGTTCGCGGGAAGCGATGGTCAGGTCGGAGACGACGTGAAGGGAGTGCCCGCCGCCTGCTGCCCAGCCGTTCACGACGGCGATGACAACTTTGGGCATGGTGCGCATGAGACGCTGCACTTCCAGGATGTGCAGACGTCCGGCGCGGGCCGGGTCAATGGTTTCCTTCGTTTCCCCGTCGGCATACTTGTAGCCGTCGCGGCCGCGGATGCGCTGGTCCCCGCCGGAGCAGAAGGAATGGCCGCCGTCCTTGGGGGAGGGGCCGTTTCCGGTGAGCAGCACGGTGGCCACATCCGGGGTCATGCGGGCATGGTCCATGGCGCGGTACAGCTCATCAACGGTCCCGGGGCGGAAGGCGTTGCGCACTTCCGGGCGGTTGAAGGCGATGCGTACCGCGGGCAGGTCCCGCACCACGGCGCCGTCGCTGTCCCGCTCCACCTGCCGGTGGTAGGTCATGTCGGTGAAATCAAAGCCCTCCACCACGCGCCACCGGGTGGGGTCGAAGATGTCTGATACCTGCTCGGGAAGATTAGTGGCATTCACGCTAGTGATTCTAGCGGGCAGGCGGCCCGGGCAGGCGGTGGCCGGACTTTAGCCTTGCGGCGGGGTGGACCTCAGATGCTCACGCAAGCCGGGAATCGAGAATCTCACTTCCCCGTGCCCTGCGGATTCGATCAGGCCGGCATCGATGAGCCGGGCCCTGTAGTTGGCCGCAAGTGTCAGCTTTGCCTCCATGCGGCGTGCAATGTCAGCGGTGCCGGACACTCCCTCATCCACGGCCATGGCCCGCAGGTAGTCCATGTCGCGGCGGCTGGCATGGGCGATGGCCGGACCCACAACCAAACGAATGTTTCGCTGGAGTGCTGCCGAAATGGCCTGCCCGGCCGCAGCCTCCGTCACAATGCCGGCACCCTGCTCCGCCTCGCGCCAAAGAAAATAGCCGACCAGCTGCACAAGAAATGGGTAGCCGGTGGTGGCGGCGGCAGCCTTGGACGCGATTTCCCGTGTCAGGGTGAATCCGGCTGTGGAGAACAGGCTGATGTATGAGTCCTCCACTTCAGCGACGTGCACCGGGTGCAAGTCGATTTTGTCAGCCCGGCGCAAAAAGGTGGCGACGCCTTCATTAAGCAGGTCTGAGACAGCCGAGGGAAGACCGGCACACACAAAGCCGATGGGCAGCCCGTCCCGGACAAAGTGCTGGATGACAGCAGCGAGTTGGAGCAGCTCGTCCCGGTTTGCATCCTGAATTTCGTCGAGGGTGACGAGCAGCCCGGTCTTCTTCTCGTTGAGCCGCCGCAGCAGCTGCTCGCCCAAGGTTCGGAATTCCACCTGTCGCTCGGGCGGCAGCTGCGTGGTGACTCCGAAGCCGGCGGCAACAAACGCCGTGATTCTCCTTGTAGGCGGCCCGGCCCCCAGCTCATCGTTGAGCACACGCATGGAATCGGCGATTCGCGCCAAAAATCCGCTGGTTGACGTCTCGGAGATGACGGCCCAGCCTTGTTCCCGCGCCAAGTCCTCCGCTTCGTTCAGCATGACGGTTTTGCCGATGCCACGGGCACCGGTGATGATCGTCAGCAGCCCGAGGACGCCGGAGCGGATGCTCAGCCCATAGGCGAACTCGCCGAGCAGATCCGTGCGGTCCAGCAGTTGGGGTGGTGTGCGCCCGAAGGATGGCCTGAAAGGATTCTCCATGCTCCCATCCTAAACACGTTGTGAATTCTTGTGAATGTTATGAATTCATAAGATTCATAGAAATTCATAGGCGGAAGTAGCGGGTTCCTCGAGCTTCGCCAGACATTCAGGTCCGCGCACATCAGATACTGTTTTTGCATGAGCCTGTTTGCGCCTGTGACCCTGTCTGGAAGATACGTTGTCCTCGAGCCACTCAGCCTGGACCATCACGACGGGCTGGTGGCGGCGGCGTACGACGGTGAACTCTGGAACCTTTGGTACACGTCCGTGCCGCAGCCTGCAGAAATGCGAGCCGAGATTGAACGGCGGCTGTCCCTGCAGGAATCGGGCAAGATGCTCCCGTTCACCACCCGGCTGAAGGATCCAGTCACGGGTGAACCCGGCAGGATTATCGGCATGACCACGTACATGAACATTGATGCATGCGTTCCCCGCGTCGAGATTGGTTCCACCTGGAACGCAGCCAGCGCCCAGGGCACCGGGACCAATCCGGACAGCAAGCGCCTGCTACTGGGACATGCTTTTGAAGCCCTCGGCTGCGTGGCGGTGGAATTTCGCACCCATTGGATGAACATCCAATCCCGTGAGGCCATTGCCCTGCTTGGCGCCAAGCAGGACGGAATTCTCCGGGCCCATACCCGCATGGTTGACGGCTCGCTGCGCGACACCGTGGTCTTTTCCGTCCTGGCCGCCGAATGGCCCCAAGTGCGCAACGGGCTCGACTACAGACTGGCCAAAAAACGATGACCGTTCCACAGTGGGAAGGTGCCGTCAACGCCCGTCTGCTCGCCGGGGACATCTACCGCATGGGCCGCAGCGAATGGCTCACCGAACACGGCTGGGAACAGCTTTTTAGCGACGGCGTCCGCACCGTCATCGATCTGCGGAACCAGGGAGAACGCAAGCGCAGGCCCACCGACCCGGTGGTGGGCGTGGACGCATTGGCGAGGCTCGCCGTCGTGCATTCACCGACGGAAGACCCTCAGGATCCGCAGTACCACGAACTTTTCAACCCGTACATGAACCATCCGCGGCTGTATGCGGACATCGTACGGATGTTTCCGCAGCAGGTGGCGGCCGTGTTCAAGGAACTGGCTGCGGCACAGGGCGCCGTGGTGATCCACTGCTCGGCCGGGCGGGACAGGACCGGGCTCATCGCCACGTTGCTGCTGACGCTGCTGGGGCAGTCGGAGCGGGCTGCAGGGGAGGACGAGCTGGCCACGCGCGGCATCAACGCCTGGCATTTGGTGGCACCTGTGAAGCATCCCTACGAGAGGCACATGGACGGGGCGGAACTGTCGGAGCTGGTGTCCGGGCGGGGCCAGGCTGTGGAGAAGTTCGTGGCGGGCATGGATGTTCGCGGGTTCCTGCTGGCCAACGGTGTAAGTGCTGCCGAGCTCGACGCCGTGATTGCCCGGAGCCGCTGATCGGGGCCTCCATGTTGCTGAAGAAGGGGCAAACTTGCGCGATGGCCGATACGAAACGCCGTTCTCGCAAGGTAGCCCCGTTCTCGTCGGGCGTGCGGTCAGCTGCGTGAACCGGCGCCGATGAGTTCGTGTTTGCCCCGCGACATGACACCAGTCTCACCGACAACGCTTTCCCCTGCAGCGCCGTCCCCGAGAATGTCGACGAGTTCCTTGTTGAACACAAAGTAGCGGTAGGCCAGGAAGCGGAAGATGGTGCCCAGGGCCAGCCCGATGACGCCACCGGCAATGAAGTCTGCCGTGAAGGATGTGAGTCCCAAAACGTAGCGGGAAACTACTTGGCAGGCCAACACTATGCCTAGCCCCAGTCCGTTCATGAGTAGAAACAACATGAATTCCTTCCACACCCGCTCTGAGCGGCGGTGGCGGAAGGTCCAGTAGCGGTTGGCAAACCAGGCAAACAAAGTTGCGGCGACCGTGGAGACCACGCGGGCCTTGATAGTGCTCTCGGACATGGGTCCATGCCACAGAAGAGTGTAGATGCCGTTGTCGATAAACCAGCCAAGGCCGCCCACAGCGCCAAAGGCCAATACCTCGCGCCAGAGCAAGGCGATGAGGTTCATGATCTTGTCAACAACGTTCATGAGGCCTTCCAGGGTGGGCAATCAGCGGAGTTATCGATAACAAATACGTCCAGGGATGCCCTTGGTCGCTGATCTATGCTTACGGTATTGAAAGTAACACCAGATTCGGCACTGTGCGCATATTGGCGATTATTGTTCGAATTGTGACGCAGTTCATATCGGGCGCTCTTATGTTCGGGCCCCTTGGGTAGAACCCGTCCTTCCCCGTGGAAAGCACAAAGCAGATGAGCAACGAAGCACCGAAGAAGACACGAAGCGGCAAGGGCAGGCCAATGGTGGGGAACAAGTTCAAGAACTGGCTCTTCAACGCGCCTGGGGTTGTTGATACTGCCAAGCTAGGAGCGTTGGTGGGCCGGACAGCTGCGCGGGCACAAACGCGTGAAAACGAGCACCATGCAGCAGGTGGCAATACTGCTGCCACCCATGACATTCTGGCCGGTCTGTGCAGCCAACAGTCCACGGGAACAGCGGATTGGAGTGACTCCGAACTCGAGGACTACTTGTTCTGCGCCCGCCTGCTGGTCAAGGAGTCGCTGGGCATGGAGCTCTTTGATACGCAGTTGCTGGCCGCTGCCAACATGCTGCGGGGGACCGCGGTGGAGATGGACACCGGCGAAGGGAAAACCCTCGTCGGCGCCCTGGTCGCCGGGGCGCACGCCCTGCGTGGCCGCCGGGTGCACGTGCTGACCGTCAACGACTACCTGGCCGGGCGTGACGCCCACTGGATGGCTCCATTTTTCGAGCGGCTGGGCGTCACGGCGGCATCTGTGACGGAAGGCTTCGAAGCTGTCGAGCGCCAAAAGGCCTATCGTGCGGACATCGTGTACGTCTGCGTGAACGAACTTGGCTTCGACGTCCTGCGCGACCGCACACGCACGGCTCCGGAAGACGCAGTCCTGCAACCATTCGAGGTCTGCATTGTGGATGAGGTTGATTCGGTGCTTGTGGATGAGGCAACCGTGCCGCTGGTTTTGGCCGGCCGGGCACGCAGCGAACTCCAAAGCATGGATGTGGCGGAGTTTGTCAGCGGCCTCAAGTCGGACCTCGACTACACGGTGGAAGCGGACAGGCGCAATGTGTCACTGACGGATGCGGGCCTACGCCGTGCCGAGGTGTGGTGGCCCGGCGTCGAGCTGTATTCGGTGGAAGGAACACCGCTGTTTTCCTCCATCAACGTGGCCCTACACGCCCAAGTTTTGCTGCAGCGCGATGTCGACTACATCGTGCGCGACGGTAAGGCCGAGATCGTCTCCGACTCGCGTGGACGGGTGGCCGCGCTGCAACGCTGGCCGGACGGCTTGCAGGCAGCTGTGGAAACCAAGGAAGGACTGCACAAAACCGAACAGGGAGAGGTCCTTGACCAGCTCCTTGTCCGGGACCTGGTGAAGTCCTTTGCCAGCGTGACGGGCATGAGCGGCACCGCAGTGGCCGTTGCTGAGTACCTGCGCACCCACTACACCCTCGACGTCGGCAGGATTCCGTCGCACAAGAAATGTATCCGACAGGACCGACCCGAGCGGATCTACGCGACGTCCGCCCAGCGCGATACCGCCGTGGTCGATGCGGCGGCTGCCGCCCATGCCACCGGCCAACCGGTGCTGATAGGAACCCACGACGTCGCCGCATCGGACCGGTTCGCTGCCCTGCTGGCGGCCAGGGGCATTGAAAGCCAGGTCCTGAACGCCCGCAACGACAGCCTCGAAGCTGAGGTCATTGCCCAGGCCGGGCGCCGGGCGGCCGTCACCGTCTCCACTCAAATGGCCGGCCGCGGCACCGATATTCTGCTGGGCGGGACCGGTGCCACACAGGCCGGACACGGCGCAGTCGCGGCACTGGGTGGACTGCTTGTCATTGTCGTGGGCCGCTTCTATTCGCCCCGCCTCGACGCACAACTGCGCGGCCGTGCCGGGCGGCAGGGTGACCCCGGTGCCAGCGTGATTTTCTCCAGCATGGAGGACCCCGCCGCGAACGGCCAGGAAGCGCATGGCCTGGAGCTCACTGAGTCCGTGGCGCGGGACATTGACGACGCCGGGCGCGTCACCAGGGCGGATGTGTCCAAGCTGCTGGACAGGGCGCAGCGACTTGCGGAACAAGAACGCCAGGAAACCGCCCAAAACTCCTGGAAGTACAACGAACTGATCGCCTATCAGCGTCAGGTTGTGCTGGCCGAACGAGACACAATCCTGCGCGACGACGGCGCGGCGCTGAAGGTCTGTGAAGGACTCGCCCCGGCCCGCATTCAGACGCTCGGCAGGATGTTGGGTGCTGAAAAGCTCGCCGCTGCCTGCAAGGCCGTCATGCTCTTTGAGTTGGACGGGCAGTGGAGTGACCACCTGGCGCTGCTTTCCGAGCAAAGGGCAGCCATCCATCTGCGCTCCCTGGGGCGGCAGAACCCGCTGGATGAATTCCGCAAGGAGACCATCAGCCTCTTTGAAGGATTTTTCGACAGGGTCAACGAGAGCGCTGCTGAGACACTCGCCGTGCTGGACGTGGTTGACGGGGAAGTGGACTTGGAAGCAGCTGGCATCCGCCGCGGCACCACCACCTGGACCTATGTGGTCAATGAGGACCCCTTTGGCAGCCCGAGCGACCAAGCCGTGAAGTGGCTGTTGAAAAAGATGGGCAGATAGCTTTCCGGCAGGCCATGCACAGCGAATACTTGGAAGAGTCAACTACGGAACGCGGATGAGGCGGGAGCCATGGGCCAGCTTGTTTACTCAGCGATCACGTCGCTGGACGGTTACATCGAGGACCGTGAGGGCGGTTTCACCTGGGGTATGCCCGACGACGATGTGCACTCCTTCATCAACAATCTTGAACGAAGCATCGGTACCTACCTGTATGGGCGCAAACTCTATGAAGTCATGAAAAGCTGGGAGCCCTTGTTCGGCCAGCCTGACCTAATCCGCGTGGAGCGGGACTTCGCGGCTATCTGGCACATGTCCGAAAAAGTGGTGTTCTCACGAACACTGGAGGAAGTCAGCACAGCACGGACGCGCATCGAACGCACCTTTGATCCGGAGTCCATCCGTGCCATGAAGGCCAGCGCTGAAGACGACTTGTCAGTGGGTGGCGCGGAGTTGGCCGGAACCGCCTTCAAGGCAGGCCTGGTGGACCAGATCCACCTCTTCATTTCACCCATCCTCGTCGGTGG
>NZ_JAUNVV010000141.1 GCF_030540645.1 Arthrobacter sp. | reverse complement strand
TGCTGCCTAACCCAAAAGAAACTAACCAACTGTCCCAGATCCTTGACACACCTCAGACACCAAGCAATCACAGAAAGCCGCCACCGCTCACTGAAACCCATAGGACGGACCGATCTTTTTCTCGGACTTTACGGGCTGTCATAAAGGATCATTTTGGACTGGTTGATGAGGGCTGACATGCAGGCAGACCTGTCAACGCTCGCCGTGGTTGATTGAAGCAGGCCCAAGGGTGCCCCGGCAGGTCACAGGGGCGCTGGTTGTCTCGTTGGGCGGTACTGAAATGTTAACGCGGCACACACCGGTCTGTGCCTGTTCCCTCGTTCCGGATTTTGCGGGCTGGTCCTGGCCGGTTAGTCGCGCACTAGGACTCCGGTCGTTGTCCTGGTGTCTGCCTCGGTCGGCACCTTGGATCGTCCGTCAGGAACCGTCTCTGTGAGTAGGAACGCTGTAGTGGCGCCGAGGGCGACGGTGATGAAGACGGCCAGCCCGGCCAGGCCGGAGGCATGGAGCCACTGTGCGTTGAGTCCTGCCGCTGCGGTAAATATGAGCCACGCGGTCGCGGCGCCGTAGCCGCGCGCACGCCGGGGTGCTATATCGGTGATCTTAAATCGGGTGCTGGCCAAAGATACGGTTATCAGGACAATGACATTCACGCTCATGCCAACCCAGACCGGGTGGATGCCCCAATGAAAGCTATTCGGTGACCAGCCACCGAGTTGGTACCAGAGCAACCCGGACGCAAAGCCCGTGATCATGGCCGCATGAGCGGCGCGCCGGGTGGCCAGTGGCCAAAAGAAGGCGGCAAGCACCGGCGCCAGCGTTGCCCCGTTGCGCAGCGTCCACGCCAACACGTTCCACCATGCAGACTGTTCGGCGCGCAAGAAAGCAAAAACAATCATGAGCACGGTCAGCAGCACCAGGGACCAGCGGGTGTACCGGATGAGGTCCTGCTCCGTTGCGCGAGGGCGCAGCGCCCGGCCGACGTCTCGGCCCAGGCTGGTTGCACCGGAGAATTGGCAGGGGCCCGCCCAGCCTAGGGCGCACGCCCAGATGCCCAGGAAAAATACGCCCGCCAGCGGGGCCGGCAGCACCTGGGCGATGTAAAGCGGGACGGCGACCAGAGCCAGGCCCTGGTGGGGAACGACGATGGCCGCTGCGGTGCCCAGGATGACACCGACAATGATCAGTGGGAGTCCGAAGCCTGCCGCCATCAGAAGTCCCTTGCGGCCCTCTGACGGTGTGCGGCAGGACATCGTCATCTGGAAAGCGGCTTGGGCCAACAGCACGTTCACAATGAAGGTGCCGAACCAGGCCGCGATCAGCGTGACGCCAGCGCTGGAAAGATCCAGCATTTGCGGTTGTTCAGCTGCCAGTTTCCCAAGCCCTTGGAATCCCGGGTTGATGAAGAAAGCAATGACGCCAACAATAACCATGGCAACGAAAACAATGCAGTTCATGGTTTGCGTGAAGGCAACCGCCCGCATGCCGCCGGACCAAAGAAATATCAGCAACAGAACGGCGGTGAAAATGATCGAGCTGTAAATGGAAAGGCTGGTAAAGGCGTGCAGGGCTGAAGCGAAGGCGATTGCCGTGGCGACAGACCACATGGGAAAAGTGAAGGCTGTAATGATGCCGGCGATGACTTGTGCTCCACGGCCGAACCGGTCCCCAATGATCCCGGTCACTGTTACCACCATCTTTTCTCGCAGGGGTTTCACCAACAACAGGGCGATCAGCAGGATCTGGACGGTTTCTGCGACACCGTACCAGAGCGCTGAAATCCCCGTACGATAGCTCAGTTCCAAAATCGCAATGTAGGAAGAACCGGAAAACAAGCCGGTGATGCAAAAAGCCACAGTCCATGGGCTGAAGGACCGGCCGCCCACGAAAAATCCGCTGTCCTTGTTTCCTGCGGCAGCCCGCCGCTGAATGAGCCGTCCACCGACCACCAGAAGCGCCGTATAGACAACAGCGAAGCCGATGGTCCAAAGCCCCGGGGCAGTCATGCGACTTCCACCCCAGCAGCGAAGGGATCCGTGGAGAATTCCCACACCAATTCCACAGGAACACCCGCGTCACGCAGCAGGTTCAAGGCCGGGCAGCGCTTTTCCACCTGCCTGCGGAGCGTCTCAAGGACGGACGCCGGTGCGTTGGTAACGACCTGGATCCGCAGTGCGTACTCATGGAAATGCGGGGATACTTCCGCAGTGCCCTTAAACCCTCGTGTATCCATGTAAGCCTCGGAAATGGTCTCCACCTGCTTAAGCCGGATGCCCAATTCTCCGGCCACGGTCTCGATGACGACGGTGAGGCAGCCGTTGACAGCACCGGCGATGATCTCCATCGGCGTCGGGGCACTATTGGTTCCGCCCACGGCAACGGGTTCATCGATGCGGAAGTTGAAATTCCGCACATGGACTGCCGTCGTCATGGAACCAAGCCAAGAGCCGGCCGCCCGCACGGGCTTAATCCAAGCGGCGCGCCCCCGCTTCAGCAGGGGGCCAGCGGGGGTGGGAACAAGATTTACCGTCACTAATATCACTCCATCGATCCTGGCGGTAGCACCCTAACGGACCAGTCACATTGTGGTCCAGGGTTGCTGCGGCTTCATTGATCCAGGTCTCTCGGCCGCTCGGGATGGTCAATTACTGATTGAACGGCATCACAGGGCCACTGGCAAATAGTCGTGTAATAAATGACGCTGTGCAGTGCGGCTGCGCTCTTTTCCCTGCCGCAGCACCACCAGAACCCTCACCGTTTCACCCCGTCGCACGCCACCGCCCAGAACTACGGCGAAGACATGGGTAGAAAGTAGACCCTGGCGAGTATGAAGGCTCTTTTAACATCGCCGACAGTGCGCCCGGTAGTGTCATTTTCCGAAGTTGACATCCATGGCCCCCTGTTCGGTGTGTGCCCCCAACCAGACCTCAGAGATAGTATCCACCCATCGGTCAGAATGCCCCCCCCTTTGTCATTGATGGACACATGTTGGCGAGGATCTTCAATCTCAACCTGCCCGGGTCAATCGTGGGAACTGTGAACGGTTTGGTCAACATCCGGATGAGCAGTCTTGACCAGAATGCCCAGCCATAGGGTCATTGCAGCGTCATGCCAGATCGGCGGGGTATGCCGCCGGAAACTAGTCTGCCTGCGACCCGATCCATTCCCGGGCTTCGATCTGGGCCATGCGTCGGTACATGGTGGCCCGGGATATGCCCAGATCCTTGGCTACCTGCGTGCCCGATTGTCCGCCATCGATCAGTCGGCGGGCGTTTCTGATCTGGCTGTCGGTGAACTGTGCCCGGCGTCCGCCCAGGTCCTTGCCGGCGGCCCGGCGCTTGGACACCGAATCGGTGATGCGTTCGCGCTTGATGTCCAGTTCCATCTGGGCTAGGGCTGCCATCACGGTGAAAGTCATCCCGCCCATGGGGGTGGCGGTGTCTACAGTCCCCCCTGTCATTCCCCGGCCTGGGAGCCTACATCAACGATCCGCTAGTGTTCACCTACAACGCGGTCACCGTGATCTACATCGGATTTCTGAGCGCCATCATCACTGGCCCACTCATCAAAGACGCCAGTCGGCCCACTCAGCCGATCAGACGCGTCGCCTCCGCACTACTGGCAATAGGCTTCATATTGGCGATTGTTAGGGGCATCTTGCTACTGACTGGGTTCGCAGTGAACGGT
>NZ_JAUNVV010000140.1 GCF_030540645.1 Arthrobacter sp. | reverse complement strand
CCATCCCGCGTGAGCTCGGCGGCAAGCTGGAACCGGCGGAAGTGGTCCACGAGGTTCTGGAGCACCGCTGGTTTATTTCAGAAGAGCAGGAGCGCAACGTCCCGTTGGCTGAAGCGGTGCAGTCCTACGTGGACAACATCCTGCGCTTTCGCCGCGACGAGGACGCCATCATGCTCAGCACCGACACCGAAACCCTGAAAATGCTCGACGCAGGAGTCCTCCCGGACGCCGACACATACGAAGACTAACCCCCCTACCGACGCTCCAGCACCTTCCGGGGTCTTCCTACCGACCCTCCAGCACGTTCCGGGGTCTTCCTACCGACCCTCCAGCAGCATCAACCCGTCCGCCAGTCAGCTTCAGGCGTCAGGAATGGCCTTGCCGGGGTTCAGGATGCCTTGCGGGTCCAAGAGTGACTTGATGCTTCGCTGGATCCCGAGCACCTGCTCACTTTGTTCAAGCGGCAGCCACCGAAGCTTGTACTGGCCAATGCCGTGTTCACCGGTGATGGTGCCACCGAGCTCCAGTGCCTTGTCAATGGATTCATCAAGGGCGGCGTTCAGCGCTGCGATGCTCAGTGCGTCCAAGTCCGGCACCGAGAAGGTCGGGTGGAGGTTGCCGTCGCCAGCGTGGGCGATCACCTGCAAATCCACACCATGGCGCCGGGCCATCTCTTCCAACGCCGTGATGTAGTGGACCAACTGGGAACGCGGCACGGCCACATCCTCCCCTACCCTGTTCACCGCGTCAACGTCCAAACCGCGGTTGTTGCGCCGCAGATCAACAAGCCGTTGCGCCTCAGCCGGATCCTCACGGCTGGCCCTGCCTCCGAGTTCTTCCAGCGCTGCGACCGCCAAGTCCTCTTCCTGCAACGCGGCCAGCCCGTCGAACTGGATCAAAAGCAGTGCGGTACCCCTGCTGGCGAGGTTGCTGCCATTACGGAAGTCCAACTCCTTCAGGGACTGCCCGTCCAGCAGCTCCAGGATGCAGGGCTGCACACGGGCCGAGCCGAGCGCCAAGACGCCAGCAGCAGCGGACTGGACATCGGGGAAGAATACGGCCAGTGTGCGCACAATGGCCGGAAGGTATTTCAAGCGCACCGTGGCACCCACCACAATGCCCAGGGTCCCCTCGGAGCCGACGAGCAAACTTGTCAGGTCGTAACCAGCCACACCCTTGAACGTCCTGTGTCCGGTGTGGATCAGCGATCCGTCTGCCAGAACCACATCGAGGGCAAGGACGGCGTCGCGGGTGACCCCATACTTGGCACATCGTAGGCCGCCGGCGTTGGTGGCAATGTTCCCGCCAATGGTGGAGATCTTGTAGCTGGCTGGGTCCGGGGCATACATCAGCCCCAATTCGGCCACGGCCTCGTTGAGATCGCCGTTGATGACACCGGCCTCAACCCTGGCGATCTCATCCTCCGCATTGATTTCCAGAATCTTGTTCATCCGCGTCAGATTCAACACCACCGAACCGGCCGTGGCGTGGGCGCCACCGGAGACCCCGGTGCCCGCCCCGCGCGTCACCAACGGCACGTTGTACTCAGCGGCAGCCCTAACCACCGCCTGCACGTCGGCAACGCTCTCAGCCCACACAACAGCCACGGGTTGCTGATAATCCGTCACGGGACCTTGATCGATGGCAAAAGTCTGCAAATCGGCCGCCGCCACGCTGAACTGGTCCACGCGCAGAGACTGGAGCACCGCGGCAGCGAACCCCTCGTGAAGATGAATCCCATGTTCTGCCATGATCGTGCGGCGCCTCCCCGTCAGTTCCGGTATGTCCGCCTTCAGTCTAGGACGAGAACACGTTCCATCGATGGTGCCAAACTGCCCGGCACGCTCAGCCCAGGCAGACGCCACACATACGCGCCGGGCCCGGACAAGCTCACGCCATCTCCCACGCTGACATCGCCCGTGGCAAAGACCTGATCATCGAGCAGCCCGGACGTATCCCCCAAGCCCCATGAGCCAAGATCAAGTCCGTCGACGGACGCCCGCACGGCGATAACGAGCAGCGACTCCTGCGGCGACTCGCGCACAAAAGCCAGCACATCGCCGTCGGCCATCAACCAGCGCATGCCACCTTGAGCCATGGCCGGACTCCCATGGCGCAGCCTCGTCAGGGCCGCATAGGCGGGGCGCAGATCCGTGACGATGCGATCGGGGTCGCCCCAGGGCATGGGCGTGCGCGACGACTCGCCCCTGTCGCCCAGCAATCCGAACTCGTCGCCGGCGAAGATCACGGGAATCCCCGGCAACAGCATGGACATCGCCGCCGCCACAATCGGCCCGCCGGGAATCATGAGGCTTCCCACCCGCGCCGTGTCATGGGTGTTCAGCGCGTTCATCGTGGCGTTGCGCACGGGCCAGCTGAAAGCGCTGGAGAGGTCCTTATGGGTGGCAAGCACGACGTCGGCACTCACCTTGTTGGGGCCCGGCAGCGGGGTGCCAAAAAAGTCCACGCGCGCTGCGGGGTCAGCCAGCCACTGCCACATGGGGCGGGTGAAGTTGGAATACGTCATGGCACCCTGCCAGCCGAAACCGTCGACGTCGGCACCGGCGTCGGAAGTTTCCTCACCCAGCAGCAGTGCCTCGGGGTTGATTTCCAGAGTCCGTGCCTGGATGAGCGCGGCAACTTCGTGGTTGAGTTCCACTGCGCCGAGGCGGCCCGTCATGTTGCCGACGTCGATCCGCCAACCGTCCAAGTTGAAGGGTGGCTTAAGCCAATGGGCTACGACGGAGTCCTCACCCGTGACAAACGCTTCACGGAGCGCCTCGGAAGCCCAGTTGAGCTTGGGGAGCGACTTCACGCCCCACCAGCTCTCATACTCGCTGTGGTCCTCGTTGAAGTAGAAGAAGCCGGCCTCCACCGAATTCGGATCCGCCTGGCCTCGGATGAACCACTCGTGGGCATCACCCGTGTGATTGGAGGTCAGGTCACCCATCACCTTCATGCCGCGGGCATGCGCTGCCTGGACCAGGTCGATCAGGGCCTGATCCCCGCCGAGCAGCGGATCCACCGCATGGAAGGTTGAGGCGTCATAGCGGTGGTTGGAGCGGCCAGGGAAGAAGGGCGTCAGGTACACGATGTCCACGCCGAGCTCTGCCAGCTCGTCAAGTTTTTCGGTGACACCGTCCAAGTCCCCACCATAGAATTGCCGGGCCGCATCCGGCCAGACACCGTCAACAGGGGTCTCCCACGTGCAAGCGACAGCCCACCCTGGGACCGGTCGGCTCGCAGCCTTGGCCGACTTCGCAAACCTGTCGGGGAACACCTGATACATGACGGCGTCGCGGGTCCACGCAGGGGCGTCTTTGGCCGTGGTGACCCTGAAGTCGTTGTAGTCGGAGGTGTCCCTGTCGAAGAGGCCCTCGTTGTTCAGGTGCCAATAGCTGGCACCTTCTTCACCAACGCCTGCCACCTCGATAACGAACCTGTAGCGTGCCACCGGATTCATGGCCAGCATGCTGGCTTCCCACCACACCCACCCGTCAACGTTGTCGATGTGCCGCGCCGCGTCATACCTGGGCTCGCCGTCCTGGACGCTGCGCACCCAAATCCGCGTCGCAGTCCCCCACTGTTGCGGCACACGTATCCGCAACGTGCAGCGTCCCCCTAAGGTGCCACTTCCCTGCACATAGAGTGCGGAACCGTCGTGGTGCGGTGTCAATAAGTTCACTGGTTACTCTTCCCAATAGCCGGTACTGCGCCCACCCTATATCGACAACTCCCAGGGAC
>NZ_JAUNVV010000042.1 GCF_030540645.1 Arthrobacter sp. | reverse complement strand
CAGCCTTGGCACGGTCAATCATTTCGGCATACTTGTCCGGTGTTGCAATGGGCATTGAAAGCTCCTTATGGCAGAACGGCGCTGGGAGGCTGGCAACGGGCCAACTCCTGCATGGCTCCTCCTATCTTAGCCAGTGCACACGAAGTGTCGAAGAACATGAAGCGGCAATCAAAGTCTGTGGCATTTTCCACGCACGACGGCGGCCTCGGCTTGGGTGCCGGGGTCGCCGTCGAGCCTTGGTACAGGTCTGGTGTTGGTGTCAGCACCACCCGCCGTGCCGGCAGGGTCGGTTCCACTGGCTGATCGCGAGCGCAAAGCGGTAGCTCATGCTCCCAACGCCAGTGACGTCGTCGTACCCTTTGGCCGTGAACAGCGAGGAGTCCATGTCCATGGAGAGTAGGTACTGGTTGCCGCTTCGGGCACTGGTGTAGGCCAGGGCGGGTTGTTGCCGCAACGGAACCACATCCTGGAATACCTTGCTGCTCGCCTTGTTTACCGCATAAATAACAGGGTTGGCAAAGCCCAGCGTTTGGCCGCTGAGCTGTTGCGCGACTGCCATCTGGCCGGCGGTCAGCGGGCACGCCAAGGACGTGCCGCCGTAGGTTTCGGTGGTGTAGGGATCAGTGGTCAACGTGGTGTCGTCATTGATGGGGCTGATGCCGATCACGTAGCCGGTGTAGGGGTCCGCCAGAGAGGAGATGTCCGGAACTACCCGCATGCCCTTGGATAGGGAGGACGGCACCGTACCTTTCTGGTAGACCGGTTGGGCGAAGATGGCGCTCACACCGCCGCCTGCTCCTCCGCCGTAGATGTCCCCGGGGAGGGGGGCGGTGTAGGCGCCATCGGTAATCTGGTCCAGAATTCCACCCCATCCACTCTCGAAGTTATAGGACCCATTCCTGTTCACCGCAAGGCTGGTTCCGCCCACGGCAGTGACCCAGGGTGAGCTGGCGGGGAAGTCGGGCGCTGTGTAGCCGAGGTTGATACTCTCGTCTCCACTGTCACCGCTGGAGAAGTACAGGCCGATTCCTTCACCGGCGGCCTGCAGCTGGATGTTGACCTCACCGGCGACGGCGTTGGCCGACAGCGTCTCGCCTTCGTTGCCATAGCTGTTGCTGACAATGGTGGCCAGCTTGTGGTCAAGGATCTTGGACATGGCCAGGTCCAGGCCGCCGCCGCAGTTGAAACCACCCACATAGAGGATGTTGGCGCCCGGCGCGGTGCCGTGCACAGAGGCGACGTCCAAGGCCTGTTCAGGCTGCCAGCCGCTGGGGAACTGGCACAGCACCTGGTCTTGGAACTCGTCCGGTGAGGGCACAAGCTGCCGGTAGCTGCGTGAATTCATCTGCGGAAGTCCGTAGCTGGCCGAGTAGTTGTTGATGTCGGAGAGCATGGTGGGCGAGGCGTATGCGTCAATGATGGCCACGGTTTGACCCCTGCCGTCAGGGGCGTGCCCTTGCTGGCCGCTGTTGCCCGGCATGGCCGCTGCCACAGCGTCCTTGCCATAGGCGGACTGGATTTGTTTTGGCGTGTAACCACAGATGAAGGTCGGGGCCGTCGTCTTGCCGTATGCCTGCGGAATCGCAGTGGTGTTTTGTCCCCAATAGTTGGAGCACGCGGCTGTCTCCGCCTTCGGGGTGGCGCCGCGCAGCTGCGGGGTCACCGGCAGGCCGTCGCCCGGGCGCATGTAGTCCGGCCGGGTCATGAGGCTGCTCTGGTCAATGGAAATGCCAGCTACCTTACTGGCGATGGAAGCAGGGAGGCTCGGCACAATGGCCGGGCCAACCAGAGTAGTCCCGTGCAGATCGTAGTTGTTCAGTTGTGTGTTGAATGCGTTGTTCAGCAGCGAGACGGTACCTCGGAACACGACGTAGAGCCGGCTCTCCGGGGTCCCTGTGATGGTCATCCCACGGTCCTTGAGGAAGCTCACAACGGCTGCATAGTCATCCTTGCTGGGTGAAAAGCGGCTAATCCATCGAGATGGGGACAGGCTCTTCTGGTAGCTTTTGCTGTTCGGATTGGACACTGTCGCAGCCAGGTCCACGGCACCCTTTGGATCCTTCAGAGGTAGGTATATTTCTGCTTCAACTGTGACGTCGGCGGCTGCGGCGCCTTGACTGTTCGCTGGTAGTGCCCAACTGGGTACGGCACCCGGGAACGAGGCCCCAGGTGCGGGAGGCGGCGCTGCCACAGCCCCGCCGGCCCCCATCGCCAAGGCACACGCCACGGCAGCACTGATGGCCAAAATTTTGTTGGTAAATTTTAGTGGTCTGAATGACATTCTCATCAGAGGTCCTTCAACAGTCGGGCACCCTATGTGTCCGCATAAGGCGAGCTTAAACCCACACCCAATTCACTGGCTACCCTCTGGGAAAAATCAGGAAGAAATTATTCGGCCACTATTTTTAGCCCACTTTTTGGTTGAAAACGTGCCGGCGGATCCACGCGTGCATGGCGATGCCTGCAGCGGAGGCGGCGTTGATGGAGCGGGTGGAACCGAATTGTTCAATGGAGAGCGTCGTCTGTGCCGCTGCATGCACTTCCGCACTCAGGCCGGGGCCTTCCTGCCCAAACACGAACACACAGTTGCGGGGCAGTTCGTACGTTTCCAGTTGCTCGGAATCCGGGAAGATGTCGATGCCGATGATCGCCAGCCCTTCACCCTGCGCCCAAGCCACAAAGTCCTCCACGGTCGGGTGATGGCGAACGTGCTGGTAGCGGTCGGTGACCATCGCCCCGCGCTTGTTCCACCGCCGTCGTCCGATGATGTGCACTTCCTTGGCCAGGAACGCGTTGGCCGTGCGCACCACCGTGCCGATGTTCATGTCATGCTGCCAGTTTTCAATGGCCACGTGGAAGTCGTGGCGGCGGGTGTCCAACTCGGCCACAATGGCATCCATGGTCCAGTAACGGTAGGCGTCGAGCACATTGCGCCGGTCGCCCTCGGCGAGCAGTTCCGGGTCCCAGTGCTCCCCCTGCGGCCATTCGCCCTCCCACGGGCCCACGCCCACTTCATGGTGCGGTTCTACGTAGTCGGGTGCTGGGGAAGAGGTGTCGCTGGAAATACTCACCGGTTAACTTTAGCCGCTGTCCTGTTCCCGTGTACCGGGGCAGATCTGCAAGACTTGACCTAGCTGCTTCCGCCACCCCAGGAGAGACCATGAGCAAAGTACAAAACCGCCGGCCCGCCGACATCGAGTGCTGGCTGACGGACATGGACGGTGTCCTCGTTCACGAAAACAAGGCCGTTCCCGGCGCTGCCGAACTGATCCAACGCTGGGTCGATACCTCCAAGCGCTTCCTGGTGCTGACCAACAACTCCATCTTCACCCCGCGCGACCTGGCTGCCCGGCTGAAGGCATCCGGCCTTGACGTACCGGAGGAGAATTTGTGGACGTCAGCGTTGGCGACCGCCCAATTCCTGAAGTCGCAGTTGCCGCACGGGCGCGCCTTTGTCATTGGCGAGGCTGGATTGACGACGGCGTTGCACGAGGCCGGTTTCATCCTCACCGACCAGAACCCGGACTATGTGGTCCTGGGAGAGACGCGCACCTACTCGTTCGAGGCGATCACCCAGGCCATCAGACTCATTGGTGACGGCGCCCGTTTCATCGCCACCAACCCCGACGCCACGGGACCTTCCAAGGAGGGTCCGATGCCGGCCACAGGCGCCGTGGCAGCACTGATCACCAAGGCCACGGGGCGTGAACCGTACGTTGTGGGCAAACCGAACCCGATGATGTTCCGCTCCGCCATGAACCGGATCCAGGCACACTCTGAAACGACCGCCATGATCGGCGACCGCATGGACACCGACATCATTGCAGGTATGGAAGCCGGGCTGCACACCGTTTTGGTGTTCACCGGCATCACGCAGCCTGAGGATGTTGACGCTTACCCGTTCCGCCCGGATCAAGCCCTTGCCTCCGTGGCGGACCTGATCCACGAAATTTAGGCTCTCCCTGCAGCTCCGGGGGCTGTTGTGGTCCTCAGACGTTGCTATAGCGACGTCCGTGGACCGGAACGGCCCCCGGACCGGGTTTCAGGCCCTGATCAGACCTGCAGCCGCCCACCGGATGCTTCCAAATAGCAGCTGCCGCACAATGACTCGTACCAAACGTCAGCACCTTCAATGGCCAGTTGGTCGCCGTCGAACACGGTCTTGTCACCAATTCGGCGCATATTGAACAGGGCTTTGCGTCCGCAGCGGCAGATGGTTTTCAACTCTTCCAGAGCGTGTGCGATCTCCAGCAGTCGTGCGGAGCCGGGAAACGCCCGAGTCCGAAAATCCGTGCGAATTCCGTACGCCATGACCGGCACGCCGTCTTCCACGGCAATCCGGAACAGCCCGTCCACCTGCTCAGCGGTCAGAAACTGTGCCTCATCAACGAGCAGGCACGCCACAGGCGCCACTTCGACATGTTCCAGCAGGGCTTCCGGGTCATCGCCCGCCGCGTGCGCCGCAAACAGGGCCCGGATGCCATCTTCGGGCTGGACCAGGAAGTCCACATCCCGCGAAATGCCGAGCCGAGACACCACCTCGCCGCTGCCCTTCGTATCCACGGCGGGCTTGGCGAGCAGCACACGCTGGCCGCGCTCCTCGTAGTTGTACGCCACCTGCAGCAACCCCGTCGATTTGCCCGAGTTCATGGCGCCATAACGGAAATAAAGCTTAGCCAACAGTGTCCTTTCAAATGGTGGTGAACTGGTTTCCGGGCCGCCGAAGCATGCCGCCGGCTTAGTCCAGGCCCAGCTCGTCCTTGCCGAAGATGAACAGGTACGGGACGTTGGCTTCAGCTTCGATGCGTTCCTTGGCACCGGTGTCGCGGTCAACAATCACGGCCACGGCCACAATGTTGCCACCAGCCTTGCGCACACCTTCAACGGCGGTCAGCGCGGATCCACCCGTGGTGGACGTGTCTTCAAGGACGACGACGTTGCGCCCGTCAACGCCGGGGCCTTCGACTTGGCGGCCCATGCCGTAGGACTTTTGTGCCTTGCGGACCACGAACGCATCAATGGCGCGGCCGGCGTCGGCGGCGGCGTGCATCAGGGCCGTTCCGACGGGATCTGCACCCATGGTCAGGCCGCCGGCGGTCTCAAACGTGATGCCGGCGTCGTCCAGCATCGCCAGCATGACGCGACCGGCCAGGCGGGAAGCCTCGTGGTGGAGGGTGATGCGGCGCAGGTCGATGTAGTAGTCGGCCTCCTTGCCGGAGGACAGGATCACCTTGCCGTGGACGACGGCGAGTTCCTTGATGAGTTCGAGCAGGCGGGCGCGGTCTGCGGCAAGTGTGGAGGTCATGGGCTTTATTGTAATTGCGCGGACGCAGCGTCGTCGAAACGGACAGGTATAGCGCCTGCCTCCTTCCCCTCAGATCACGTCTCTCATTTGGTTTCCCCAAACGTTACGCTTGACCCATGCGCGAACTACAGGCACGGATCATTGGTGAACTTGGCGTCCAGCCCCTGATTGACCCAGCTGCGGAGATTGTCCGGCGGGTCCAGTTCTTAAAGGACTACCTCAAGGCCACGGGCACGCGCGGCTACGTGCTGGGCATCAGCGGCGGATTGGATTCCACCCTGGCCGGACGGTTGGCGCAGCTGGCCGTGGAAGAACTGGCGCAAGAAGGAGTCGAGGCCAACTTCATCGCCGTGCGGCTGCCCTACGGCATTCAGCACGACGAGGATGATGCGCAGTCCGCCATGGAGTTCATCAATGCCAAAACCGAGTGGACGTTCAACATTGCCCCGGCAGTGGACGGCTTCGAGGCCGAGTTCGCCAAGACTGCAACCGAGGACGTCAGTGATTTCAACAAGGGCAACATCAAGGCCCGTTCGCGCATGATTGCCCAGTACGCGCTGGCAGGCCAATCCAATCTGCTCGTCATTGGCACCGACCACGCGGCAGAGTCAGTCACCGGCTTCTTTACCAAGTTTGGCGACGGCGGGGCTGACATCCTGCCGCTGTACACCTTGAACAAGCGGCAGAACAGGGCCCTGTTGAAGCAATTGGGTGCCTCCGAGCGGCTCTACAACAAGGTGCCCACGGCGGACCTTCTCGACGGCGTGCCCGGGCGCACCGACGAGGCCGAGCTGGGCATCTCCTACAACGACATCGACGACTACCTCGAGGGAAAGACCATCGCCGAAGAAGCGGCAGAATCAATCGAACGCCGTTTCCTTCAAAGCCGGCACAAACGCACCACACCAGTGTCCCTGCTGGACACCTGGTGGAAATAACAGCCTGCGCAGGAACCACCCTCGCCCCCTCCCCGACGCTCCCGCACCAATCGGGGTGTAATGCTGAACGCTCCTTCACGCCAGTGGAGGAGCGTTCAGCATTACACCCCGGAAAGTGCGGGAGCGTCGGGGAGGGGGCGGGATTTCTTCAGTCTCTTGCACGCCGATGGGCAGCACCCGGCGTTTGCCTCAACCTCCGGCAGCATTAACTTGATAGCTTGGAGACGTGAAGATTGCTACCTGGAATGTGAACTCGCTCAGAGCCCGTGCCGACCGTGTGGAGGAGTGGCTGCGCCGCACCGACGCCGACGTGCTGGCCATCCAAGAAACCAAGTGCAAGGACGAGAACTTTCCCTGGGAACTCTTTGAAAACAACGGCTACGAGGTCGCCCACTTTGGCTTCAGCCAGTGGAACGGCGTGGCGATCGCCTCCCGCGTGGGGCTCGAGGACGTTGAACGCACCTTCGTGAACCAGCCCGCGTTCGGCAAGGGCGGCAAGGACCCCGTCCAAGAGGCCCGCGCCATTGCGGCCACCTGCAACGGCGTGCGCATTTGGAGTCTCTACGTCCCCAACGGCCGCGCCCTTGAAGACGAGCACATGCCGTACAAATTGCAGTGGCTGGACGAGCTGAAGAACCAGGCTGCCAGCTGGCTCAGCGCGGACCCTGACGCCCAGATCGCACTCATGGGCGACTGGAACATCGCCCCCCAGGACGACGACGTCTGGGACATCGACTTTTTCCGCACCCAGGGACTCACCCACGTCAGCGAACCCGAGCGGGCAGCCTTCGCAGCGTTCGAAGCGGAAGGGTTCGCCGACGTCGTCCGTCCCTTGCACCCCGGTCCCGGCGTGTACACCTATTGGGACTACACCCAGCTGCGCTTCCCCAAGAAGGAAGGCATGCGCATCGACTTCGTCATGGCCTCCCCCGCCTTGGCCGCTCGCGTCACAGCCGCCGAAATTGACCGCGAGGAACGCAAGGGCAAGGGCGCCTCAGACCACGCCCCCGTCATTGTGGAGCTGGACTAACCCATGACAGGTGGGCTGTATTTGGGCGGTGTGCAGCTCCCGTTTGTCTCGTGCCTGCGCGTCTACCTGCCCCGCGAATCCTACACAGCAGAAGAGTTCAGCTACCTTGAAAGCCTGCTGGACCCGGCCCAAAACACGGTCAGCGTAGACGCACGGGAGCTTGCCGATTCGCTGGGCAGGGTGAGCCGCGCGCTCCCCAACCCACTTCCGACGCCGGACGGGGACCGGGTGCGCGTGCTCACCATGGGCGAGGGCGAACCTCCGCTGTATGCGCCGAACCAGGTGGTGGCCCGTTCGATAGCGGGTGCCGCTGAGCTGCTTAACGGAACGATGGAAGCCTTGGCCAATCTGGTGCTCTCAGAAGAGGAATGGGCGCTTGAGTTGGCCCGGGCCGCCGCCACGCACCAACATGAAATGCCGTTGCAGACACGCTCCTCCACGTGGGGTATCCCCTTTAGCTGGTTCACTCTTGTCTATGCCAATGACCGCATGGAAGTTGTCGAGGCCAACGGTCGGATCCTGACCGTGCGGATCCAGGTGCCTGTGTCCATTGCCTTGGGTAGGGCCGAACGGTTCCTGGACATGCTCGGGCAGATGGCACCGGACCTGGACTTGCTGACTGAACTTCAAGATCTGTCCCACTGGCTGGCAAGTTTTGATGCCGGGGGTGTCCTCGAACTTGACTATGGTCCAGTGGCAAACCGGGTCCACCCCGACGACTCCCCGGCTGACGTCCACATGGGGCTGCAATGCCTGGCCGACGGCGACTTCACCGGCGCCGCGGCCGCCTACCGCCGGCTGGCCAACCGTTGGATGCCCATCCGACAGCTGGCACGGGCCAGTTAGCGCACGCCAGTTAGTAGGACCCGGTTCGTGGGTGCCGTCTAGCACTGAGGAGGCGCTGTGGAGTTACGCTCGAGCAGTGCGAACGGCATGATCTTCTCCTGGATTGACCCAGCGACCCCACCGAGTTCAGCCAGCACCATGGTGGCGGCAACCCGGCCCTGGTCCCACGGGTTTTGGGCCATGGTGGTCAGGCCGGCAGGTCCCGAAAAGTCATGGTCGTCTATGCCGATCAGCGAAAGTTCCGCAGGTATTCGGATCCCGCGCCGTTGCGCTTCAAACATGACTCCCAGCGCCATTTCATCCGAGCCACAGAAAATAGCGGTTGGGTTTTCCCCTGCAAGGTCGAAGATCTGCGCCGCTGCCCGGACACCACCGGACACGGTGTAGTTCCCAGGCACCATCCACTCGGGCCGCAGCTGAAGTCCGGCACGTGACATGGCAGTCTCGAATCCGGCGGTGCGAAGGTTCGGCACTTCGAAGTCTTGCTCGTCCTGGGCCCCCCCGTGAAGGTAGCCAATTTTCCGATGGCCCAGTGTGATCAGGTGCTCCGTGGCAGCTTGTGCTGCAGCGCTGTCGTCGATAAAAACCCCCGGGCAGCCCTCAACAGGTCCGCCAACAGACAGCACTGGAATGCCTGTGTGGTGGAGTTGAAGCACTTCCTCTGGTGAGAGTTCCAAGGTGAGCACCAGGAGTGCGTCAATTTGTTTACGCACCATGGTTTCAGTGAAGCTGCGTTGGCGCCCGTACGCGGAACCACCACCCAAACTGAACAGGAGCAGGTTGTAGCCGCTGTCACGCAACACCTGGTCAACGCCCTCAATGGCATGGCCAAAGTACCAGCGGTCAACGTAAGGCACCAACAAGCCAACCGTTTCAGTCCGTCCAGACGCCAGCCCGCTCGCTGATCGTGAGGGCACGTAGCCAAGTTCCTGAGCCACGGACAGCACCCGCGCCCGCGTGGCTGGGCTGACCCGTGGAAGTCCACGGAGCGCACGCGAAACGGTCGCGGTGGAGACTTGCGCCCGCTGGGCCACATCTTCGATACCGACTCTCATGGCTGCTCCTTTCACTGTCCACCAAGCCGTGCCTAAAGCTGCGCTTAGAGCGGTCGTTTACCTCGCCGCTTGGGGAGCTTGCGGCGAAGTCTGATCATTCCCCACAATCCAAGGCAGACCAGAAGCAGTCCCATGGCCCACATCAGGGCCGGCTGGCCGGTGAGTTCCAACCAGAGCGTTATCCCGAAGAGCACCACGGCCCAAAACCCAAGAAAGCCGATGATGATGTCAAAATCCTCGGCACTCTTTTGCCGAGTTGTGGGTATGTGCAGGCCATCTTGTTTCTGCTGCTTTCTATCTGCACGCTTGCTCCCTGCCATGGCCTACTTCACCGCCCCTGCGGTAAGTCCGGCCACGATCTTGCGCTGGAAGATCAAGACCAGTACCACCAGGGGAATAGTGACCACGGTGCCAGCGGCCATGACAGCTGTGTAGGGTTCCTGGTGTGGTTGGGATCCGGCAAAGCTCGCGATGGCCACCGTGACTGTCTGCGTGGCATCGTTGGACAGGATGCTGGCGATCAAGTATTCGTTCCACGCGGCGATAAATGCCAAGATCGCGGTGGTAAACACTGCCGGTGCAGCCAGTGGCATGATGACTTTACGGAAGGCTTCCCCTGCCGTACACCCGTCAATGCGGGCCGCCTCCTCCAGCTCCCAGGGCATCTCCCGGAAGAAGGATGTCAGGGTATAGACCGTCAGCGGCAGCACAAAGGAAATATTGGGAATGATGAGCGCCTGGTAGGTACCCGTCCAATTGATATTCGTGAACAGTTGGAACAACGGGGTCACAATCGCAACGCCGGGGAACATGGACGCACCCAGGACAACACCCAACACCATGAACTTGCCGCGGAAGTTGAGTCGGGCGAGTGCATAGGCGGCAAAGACACCAAACAGCAGGGCCACTGCTGTGGTGACACCGGAGATGAACAACGAGTTCAGCAGAGCCCGGTCCAGGTGGTTGCCCATCTCGGAGGAGAACGCCGTGGCGAAGTTGTCCCAGGTGACGTGCGTGAAGAACGGGGTTGGGTCGAAAGTGTAGCCCACGTCCCGGAAGGCGGTAACCACCATCCAGTAGAACGGAAGGAGACACCAAACAACAATGACAACGGCACTGATGTAGGTGCGGGAACTGGCCCACATCACCCGCCTGCGAGCCACCCCTTTCGCCGCTGCTGTGCGGGCATCGCCTGTGGCTGTTGAAGTGCTCATTTCTGCTTCCCCTTTGCTTCACCACTGGCGGATTCGACGGCGTTGGCACCCAGGAATCTAACGAAGATGAACGCCACAATGAAGATGATCAAGAACGTGATGGTGGAAAGGGCCGCGGCTGAATTGAAGCCGATCCGAATTTGGTTGACCACCAAAATCGACAGTGTGGTGGTTCCATTGGCGCCTCCTGTCATAATCGCCGGCAGGTCGTACATGCGCAGTGCATCAAGCACGCGGAACAGGATTGCGACCATCAAGGCCGGCTTCACCAAGGGCAGGGTGATCATCCGGAAGCGCTGCCACGTGGACGCACCGTCCACTTTGGCCGCTTCATAGATATCCCCGGGGATCATCTGCAGGCCTGCCAGAATAAGCAGCGCCATGAATGGCGTGGTCTTCCAGATATCGGCGATGATGATCGCTGCACGGGCCGGCCCTTCGCTGCCGGTCCATAGGATCGAGGTGTGGAACAAGGTGTTGGCGATACCGTCAAAGGCGAAAATGAAGAACCACAATTTGGCGGTGACAGCGGTGGGGATGGCCCATGGCACCAGTACCGCCGCGCGCAGCACACTGCGGCCACGGAAGGCGCGGGCCATGATCAGTGCCATCCAGAAGCCAAGGATCGTCTCAAAGAAGACTGTGATCACCGTGAAGAAGAAGGTAACCCCTGTGGCCGACCAAAACTGTGCACCCAATGTTCCCGGCGGGCAACTGACGGTGGTTCCGCCCGGTCCGGTGCATTGTTGAAAAATCCAATGAATGTAGTTGGCGAAGCCGGCAAAGCCACCCGCCACAAAGGTTCCCGTTACCGGATCCAGGCCTTCGTCCTGCTGCAGCGACATGATGATTGCATTGACCACCGGATAGGCGATCACGATCGCAAGGACCACCATTGTCGGGGTGATCAGTATTGCAGCCAGCCGCCCCTGGGTTTTCTCCTTGCGGTCCGCCCCGACCTCCTTGCTGCCGGGCGTCTTGCTACTTTTGACCGCCGGGTCTAAATGTGTCGACATGCCAGCTCCTTTCAGCACTTTCAAATTGCTGCTGTCACCCTCTGGGTGCAGCGGTCTTGCCGGTCCCAGACCTCACGGGGAAAGACCCAAAAATATAGGCTCTTGCATTCCAGCCCCACCGGTGCGTATGCCAACAGCAGATTGTTGGCATACGCACCGGGGACCGGAACTGCGTTTCACTTGCGTCCCGCTGCCACCCTATGGATGACAGCAGGACAGTGGACTACTTGGAGACAGCGGTGGAGATGGCCGCTTCCATATCAGTCAGCGCCTGGTCCACAGTTTTGCTGCCCTGCAGGGCGGCAAAGCTGTTTTGCTGGATCGCTTGGGTCACTGCGGGATAGAACGGCGTCACCGGGCGCGGAACGGCGTTCTCGATGGATGTCTTCAAAACAGGCAGGTACGGCAGCTGCTTAACAAGCTCGGCATCGTCGTACAGATCGCCGAGGACAGGCGCCAGGGATCCCTGGGTGGCGAAGAACTTCTGCGATTCCGGACTTGTCATGAACGTAAGGAAGTCCTTTGCCGTTGCCTTGTTCTTGGAGTACACGCTCACACCCATGTTGTGCCCGCCCAAGCTTGAAGCACCGGGGCCGTCCTTGCCGGGAAGCGGGGCAATCCCGAACGTGTCCTTAACCGTGGAGGAACCATCCGTCTTGGCCAGGTTGTAGACGTAGGGCCAGTTGCGCAGGAACAAGAGCTTCCCAGCTTCGAAGGACTGCCGTCCCTGCTCTTCCTGATAGGTCAGTGCCTGCTTGGGGATGTTCCCGTTTTCGTAGGCAGTGACGAGGTTTCCAAGCCCAACCTTGGCATCCGCCGAGTTGACGGTGGGCTTGCCGTCCTTGCCGATGATCTCCCCGCCCTGGGTGTTGATGGCCTCGGCAACGTTGACAGTCAACCCCTCATATTGGGCGAACTGTCCGGCATAGCAGTCAATGCCGTTGTCCTTGGCGATGGGGCACATACCCATCATTTCGTCCCAGGTCTTCGGAGGAGTGGGGACCAGATCCTTGCGGTAGTACAAGATGCCGCCGTCGGAGGTCTGCGGGAGTGTGTACAGCACTTCGTTATACGTTCCGGTCTTCACAGTTGCCGGCAGCATGCCCTCTGTGGAAACTGCCATCGTGTCCTTCAACGGCTGCAGCCAGCCCCTGGCAGCAAATTCAGCTGTCCAGATGACATCCACGCTGGCCACGTCGTAGTCTACGTTCTTGGCTTGAAAGTTTTTCACCAGGTCATCGTGCTGCTGGTCGGCGTTGTCGGACTGTTCCTTGAACGTCACCTTCTCATCCGGGTGGGCCGCATTCCACTTCTCGAGCAGTGGACGGACAACGTTGGAGTTATCCTTTCCCTGCACGTACGTGATGGGGCCGCGACCGTCGAGGTTCGCCCCTGCGTCACCGCCGGCATCCCCGCCCCCACCGCCGCCAGAGCCGCCACCACAGGCGGACAGTGCCATAGCGGCCGCTGCAATAGCTGCCAATGGCAAGTACATCTTTGATATCTTACGCACCATGCTCATACTCCTAAAAGTGAACGGACCCCAACATGCGGCACGCAGCTAACCAATGCGCCCCTGAGTGGTTTAGATCACACTAGTAAGAACAACCGTCATAGTGCAAGCGCTTGCATCAATTCGTTACCAAATTATTTCAACGGAAATCACCGTGACATGTTTTCACCGTGATCGGCAGGGATCTCGGTAATTCCCCTCCACGCTGCTCCACCCGGCCCAGCTTCCAGCGATTGCACCAAGGGCATAAAAAAAGTGGCAATGCCCGTATTCAGGCAACTGCCACCTTTTTTAAACCCAGTCGTGAAACCCGAGTGACTACTTCTCGTGCTTGAACATTCCGGTGATCTTGGCGCCAAGTCCCTTTGCATGCTCCATGGCGTCTTCAGCGAACTCCTTGATGTTCTCCGTAGCGTCCTCGGCGAAGTCCTTGGCCTTCTCGGCCGCATCCCCGGCGAAGTCCTTGATGTTCTCGCTGGCATCCCCGGCGAAGTCCTTGGCCTTGTCCGCGGCGTCTGCTGCGAAGTCCTTGGCCTTGTCGGCAGTGTTCTCGGTCATATTGCCCTCCATAACGAATCGATGTGGCCCTGATGCAAGTTGCCTCTCAGGGTGATGAGAAGAGACTAGCGGACTCTTTCAGCTTTCGTGAACCTTGATCGGGCCCCGGTGCCGATGCTCAGCAGCACAGGAACTTCCATCCCCAATAGTTCATCCAGCGCGCCGACCAATTCCACGACATCCACTGCCAACTCGTTCGGGGCAACCCCCTGCCGGGGGAAAACCCGTACTTTCAGACCAACCTCGTTGCGGAAGTCATAGCTCGTGGCGGAGACGCCATATAAATCTGTCCTTTCAAGCAACGCACTCTTGATCGCATTTTCAGCCACGGCGCAACTGAGCTTGACCGCACCGGCGGCCCCGTCGTCGTCAACGTTGCCGTGATAGTCCAGCAAAGTGCTGGCACGGCCCTTGCCTTGATTGGCAATCCAGGAAATCATCAAAATGACGACGACGAGGAAGAACGCAGCTGCGGCCAGCCACATCCAGCTCTGTGACGTGAGCAGCAGCCGTGACCGCTGTTCGTAGCCTTGCAACCAGGCCACCTGTGCAGATGCGTAATCCCGCCACCAGTGAGCGGCAGCAGGAACAGCCGCCACCAGGACCATGCCGATGCCGGCAATCAATAGGAGCAGGCCGATGAGGCTCAGAAGGAAACGGTTGAGCCCGCGCGGTGTACCGTTCATACCCCGATCACCCCGCTGCCAGATAGGTTTACCGTCACGACGGGCTGGGGATCCAGCGCCATGGCTTCCAGTTGACCTTCCACGGCAGCCTTGATGTCCCCCTCGGAGATTCGGATGCCGGACGTGGGCCGGATGTTTACTTGGACCACCCGTGCGGAAATTACCACAACGACTTGCTCGCGGGTAACTCCTGCTGCCATGCGTGCAGATTTGGCCAGAGCTGCGGCAATGACCTCGTCATCAACCACGATTGCGACGCGCGGATCGGCCAGCACGTGCCGTGCCCGGCGCCCGGGCAGAAGTCCGTGGCCAAGAAACACCAGGCCCACGAGCGCGGCGAACACGCCAACGGCGCCCAACAAGATGGGTGAAGACCCACCCGGCAGGCTTGCAATCCATTCAGCTGCCGACATCGGGTCGATAAGCCATGCTGGCTCTCCCACGGCGGCCAGGGCCATCTCCAGCAGACCGTAAACAGCGAGCAAGGTAATTACAATGGCTGCAAATGCCGACAGACCGGAGCGCGCCGAGTGTGTTTCCCGCCGTACCGCATACCGCATGAAGGCACTCACAGGACCCTCCCACCCTCTCGCACAAGCAATCCAGAGATCCGTACGTCAACCCGGCTCAGCTGCGATCCGGTCAAGCCTTCAACCCGGGTCAAAATCCTGGCCTTCGCGGCCGTGGCTCGGCTCAAAATGCTGCCGCCGCTCTGAGCAATGCGGTCAGGATTCCGGCAGACCTCACTCAAGGAGGGTGCGCCCATCGGTGCGGAGACTGACAGGGCCAGCGCTCCGGCGTCATCGGACCAACTCACGCGGACTTGCGTGGGCGGCACCAAGAGGACTTCCGCCGCCGCAACTTTTGCCACGGAAGTCAGAGCCTGTGCGCTGATCCGGTTGTGCCCGGCAAAGATCCGTGACACCGCCCCCTGCCCGCCGATCGTCTCCGACTTGTGCACAGTGTTTCCATTCACGGCGGTTTCACTTGCCGGCGCTTGGCTCACGATGAGGAGCGCCGGCCGGTCAGGGCGTCAATGGCACCGCGCCAATCGAGCTTTCCGCTGGCAGCCCGGCCCACGAAAGCTCCAACAGCAATGAAGATGATGGAGACCACGAACCCCCAAAAACCAAAGGCAAAGGCCATAAAGGCCAAAAACGCCCCAAATGCTGCACACACCACACTCAAATTCACGGCTTCCTCCCTGCATCGTTTGGATCGTTGCTGAGGATGTCGGTTGCGACCACAGTTGGTGCAACCCCGGTAACCCGCGTCGTGTCAGTGACGCCCTGTTTACCGGAAACACCCGTTCGATCACTGAGCCGACTGCGTCCTGCAGGCTTCTCCGCGTCAAGGGACGGGATATGGACATCGGTAATTTCAATGTTCACTTCAATGACGTGACGGCCGACCAATTCCTCCACCGCCTGATAGACGGCCCGGCGCACTGTGTCCGCCAAGGTTTGCAGCGGGTACCCGTACTTGGCCAACAGGACAATGTCCACGGCCACTTGTGATTCCCCCACTTCAACACGCACACCCTGGGTGAGGTCAGCGGCGCCTACCACCTCGCGGATGGCACCGATGGACCGCGACGCCCCTGATCCCAAGGCGTGGACTCCGGCAACGCTGCGGGCAGCGATGGCCACCACCTTGGCGACAGCCGTGTCAGCGATGACTGTTCGCCCTTGGTTGTTCTCCACATCAAGGATGGTCGGGTCCTGTGAAGCTTGATTGTGCGAGTCCATGGGCGGCCCTTTCTGTTTCTCTTACGGTAAGCCTATGCACGGCAAAGTTGCAGGGCAACGTGGCCGATCACCCAAGGAGTGATTGCCGCGCCTGGCTACTTTCCTTGGCAGTTCTTTTCCAACCATGCGCTGACGGGTTCCATGGCTTTCCGGAATTTCTCATCGTCCAGGCTCTTGGCGCCTGGCCCGCTCTCATCGAGAACCTTGAGGAGTTGCTCCAGGTCTCCCTTGACTTCGCTGGGAACCTTGGCCACGGCTTCTCGAACCAATTTTTGCAATTCCGGGAGGGAGTCCTTCGCTCCTCCCACCTTGCTCAAAAGCACCAGTCCGCTTCCACCCACCACCACGGCCGTCACGCTCAGGCAGGTTTCAACGTTCCCACCGAGGCCAGCCAAGTTCGTGGGCAGGATGAGTTCTTCCGACTTTGCACCGCCATCCCGTTGACCAGTGTCTGAATTTTGCCCGGAGTCCCCGCCCGAGTTTCCAAAATCAGGGACCAGCGAACAGGCCGAGACCCCCAGCGCGGCAATCAGGGCGATCGACAACAACAGAACCAGCCGCCGAACACTTCGCAGCACGCCCATGGGAACCCTCCATATGGAACTTGAAACCGTGAACCATTGAGCCATCATTGTGGCACATATCACACTGGAAACCATCGGGAATCTACTGGATGTGAACGTTAAAGCAAGAAACCCCCGAATGAATTCGGGGGTTTCTCTAAGGTGGCTCCGACCGGCGTCGATCCGGTGACCTTTCGATTTTCAGTCGAACGCTCTACCAACTGAGCTACAGAGCCTTGGTGATCTGAAAATCTTTTCGTCACCAGATTCCCTTGAACCAACCAAGAAAACCAAAGCGACCCTGACGGGACTCGAACCCGCGACCTCCGCCGTGACAGGGCGGCGCGCTAACCAACTGCGCTACAGGGCCATACTTACTACTGTTTTGTTGCTATCAGCACTCTCGTGTGATTTTCACGAGTTATAGCGTACCAGCAATTTTTTGCCTGGTTTACCACTCACTCGCAAAGTACCCCCAACGGGATTCGAACCCGTGCCGCCGCCGTGAAAGGGCGGTGTCCTAGGCCGCTAGACGATGGGGGCCTAAGTCAGCTTCAAAGCCTCTGCATTGTTTCCAGTGCATCGGTCCGAAGTGGACTTGAAAAACTATAGGGCTTATTTGCCCAGAACACAAAACGGGCTTCCCTGCACCGCATTACCGGATTGCTGATTAGGCTGGGGGCATGCACGCGAACCCACTGGCCGGCATCCCTTCTTTTGGCCCTTTCGCCATGGATGAGCAGGAGTTTGATGCTGCCGTGCAGGCTGCCATTGCCAGGATCCCCGCCAGCATCCGCGCGGAAATGGACAACGTGGCGATCTTCGTTGCGGAAGCCTACGAACCCGGCCCGCACGAGGACCCGGACACCGTGCTGCTGGGCCTCTATGAGGGAACTCCGCTGACTGAGCGAAGCAGTTGGTGGGACTCCGGCTCCCTGCCTGACCGCATCACCATTTTCCGCCGACCCATTCTGGAAATCTGCAGCAGCCACGAGCAGGTCATCCATGAAATCACCGTGACGGTTGTGCACGAGATTGCCCACCACTTTGGCATCAGCGACGAACGCCTGCATGAACTGGGTTGGGGATAAATGACATCAATGTGGTTCATGATGCTCCAGTTGCCCATGTTGCCAAAGACTTCCCACTGGCCTTAGGGTCAGAGGAACTGTGCAATTGTGCTGGGCCATTTCACGCGCCAGCAGCACTCGATTCCCCCCGACCTGCAGTAAGGCAACTGGATGACCATGCGTTTCATGCTCCGCGGCACAACAGCCCTGGCCTGTGCCACCTTGGCATCTACCGCATTCCTCACCCCCGCCACCGCAGCGCCTGCACAATTCCCGGCCCTTGCCCCCGCTTCCCTAAGCACGGCTTTCTTAAGCACGACGGCGGCGCAACAGTTCGCGCTGCGTCCGTTCAGTCCCGCGATTCCCAGCCAGGCCAATGACAAGCTTGCAGCCTCAACAGTGGCAGCCATGGGCGCCAACAGTGCCTACACCGCAGCCCTTGTGACCGTTGACGAGCGAGAAGCCGAGGCTGCAACAGCCCAAGCGAAAGCGAACGAAGCTGAGGGTGTGCAGAAAAGCGCCAAAGCCCAACTGGGGAAACTGGCTGGCAGCCTGTACAAGAATGGCGGGCTGGACCTGAGCGTACAGAGCTTCCTCACCAGCTCTGATGCCGACGACGCCATCTACCAGGCGAGCACCCTCATGGCCTTGAGCACTAATCGGGCCCACACTTTTGACACCGCCGAAGCCGCAGCAGCCACCTTGGATGCACTCGGCGCGCAGGCCCTGGCGGCGCGCAACGCAGCAAACGAGGCGGCAACCGCAGCCGAGGCCTCGCACGCCCATGCGCAGTCAGCTGCAGACGCCCAGGTCGCCGTCGTCGCCGAGAACAAGGCTCAACGAGATAGTCTGCTCCAAAGGCTGGCAGCGCTGCACAACACAACGGTGGCACTGGAAGGTGCCCGGGTGGACGAGTTGGCCCGCAAAGCACAGGAAACTGCGTTGCAGCAGCAAATTGCAGCTTCCAGAAACGCCTCCGTGCCCACCCCGCCGAACACTTCCCCCAAGCCGCCCGTACCCTTGACCCCAGCCGGGGTGGTTCAGCCCCTCAACCCGGCTTTGCCACCTGCGGCACCGGCACCCTTGCCTCCCGCGCCGAAGCCGCTGCCAGCCGTGGTCCCGCCGCCCGCACCGCCGGTGGTGATCCCACCGGTTGCCCCGCCTGCACCAGTAGCTCCACCGACCGGTTCCTACACCCAGGTCATGGTCAACTACGCCATGTCCAAGGTCGGAGGCCCCTACCAGTGGGGTGGCAACGGCCCGGTCGCGTTTGACTGTTCAGGTCTGGTCCAGCAGGCCTTTGCCGCCGCGGGGAAGTCAGTGCCGCGCCAAGGCAGCGACCAGTTCTGGGCTGCACCGGTGCGGGTGCCGCTGTCACAAATGCAGTATGGCGACCTGCTGGTCTTTGACGGCGACGGCAACGGCCGTTTCGGCCATATCGCCATCTATATTGGCAACAACCAAGTGGTCCAGGCACTGAATCCCTCGCAGCCCATCGGCGTCACCCCGTTGTCGTGGATGTCCACCATGAGTTTGTACCCCTACGCGGCAAGGTACTGAGCGTAAAGTTCTGCGCGTACAAGTAATGCGGGGCAGCCAGCTGATGCCGACTGCCCCGCATTGCTTGTCCAAAGAACGCGATATTCGAATGTAGGCGCTGCCTAAGCTAGACGTTCAGCAGTGGCCCAAAGGCGGAGCGGTCACCTTGTCGAGGATCTTCGCGGTCGCGCACCACCATGATGGGGCCTTTCGCGTGGTGGCGGACGCCTTCAGTGGTGGAGCCGAGCAACATGCCGGCAAACCCGCCGCGCCCACGGGTACCCATGACCACGAGTTCGCTGGTCTTGGTGGCAGCAACAAGGGTTTCCACCGCTGATCCTTCAACGAGGCTGATCTCAATGGGCAGCTTGGGGAAGTGCTTGCGCAACCAGCTCTCACCGGCGTCGAGCTGTTCCTGGATCTCGGCAAACAGCGCCTCACGGTCAACGGGTGCCGGCATCCAAGCCAAGGACCCGGTGTATGGCTGCACGGCGCAGATGATGCGCAGCGCACTGCCGGAACGTTCAGCCTGCTCCGCAGCCACAAGCACTGCGTACCGGGCCTGGTCCGAACCGTCGACACCCACCGTGACCACGTTTTCGAGTTTTGCTTGAGCCGCTTCACCCTCTGGCCCGTCGGACATGCGTGGCGCGCAGCTCAATGGCACCGTCACGGTAGGGCATTTGGAGTGGGCGGGCAATGCTGAGCTGACGCTCCCCAGCAGGCGGCCGATGAACCCGCCCCTGCCACGCGAGCCAAACACCAGCAGTTCCGCGGTTTCGCTCAATTCCAGCAGCACCCCGGCCGCGTCCCCGTTTTCAACCCTTGCGTCCATCTCGATATCAAGGTGGGCTACTTTTGCGGCTCCTTCGCGCAGGATGGCTTCGGCACCTTGGCGGATGACGTCGTCGTCCACGGTGGCATAGCCGCCGTCGAGCCCCGAAGCGGCAAAAATAGGCACGGTATAGGCGGTCACTAGATGAAGTGGAGATTTGCGTAACTTCGCTTCGCGAGCGGCCCAAATCAATGCGCAGGTGCTCTGCTCCGAGCCATCGATGCCGACCACAATTCCGGTGGGGCTGGGGACTGCACCGGGCGTTGCGGCCTGGGGTGTTTCCTCTGGGCTGCTCATGCTGCGCCTCCTGTTTCGCGTGTGCCCGAGGGTGGGTAAACGCCGTGGCAACTTCCCCTCGCGGCCTGTACTTGTGACTATTGCGGGTTCGGCTGGGCGCGTCAAGTTGCCTCGCTGGACTGGGCAAAAAACTCGCCCCACGTCTCCGGCCCCAAGTTTCCCAGACATGTGACAGAGTGGGGGCCATGAACACCTTTTGCACTGCGGGAGGCAACATTGGAACTGCTTGATTCTGCTGTGGAGCGGGGCCGCAGCGGTAGCCAATCCCCTGCAGCTGACTGGCAGGGCGCGGACGCTGCCTGCGCCGGACTCGCCACACCGCTGGCGGTCCTGGACCTCCGAGCCTTGTCCTTCAATGCAGGCTCGTTGTTGCGCCGCGCAGCCGGCAAACCTGTCCGGGTGGCCAGCAAATCGATCCGCAGCAAAGAAGTCCTGCGCGCGGTTTTGAACCAGCCAGGATTTGCAGGCATTTTGGGATTCACGCTGCCGGAAGCACTATGGCTTGCCAGCGACCCATCTGGGATATTCACCGACATCGTGGTTGCCTATCCCACCGCCGACGAGCACGCGATGCGCGCATTGGCCACCGACCCTGCAGCATGTTCACGCATCACGTTGATGGTGGATTCCACCGAGCAGTTGGAATGGATGTCCGCCGTTTTGGCAAGCGTGGCTCAGGTCGCTCCCATCCGGCTCTGCCTTGACCTTGACTCTTCGTGGCGGCCGTCAGTGCGCGGACGGACAGTAGGCCACATTGGTGTTTACCGCTCCCCTGTCCACACCGGGGCAGACGCAGTCGCCCTGGCCCTGGCGGTCAGCGGCTGGAAGAACGGCGCAGGGCAACTGTTCACGCTGGTCGGAATCATGGCCTACGAAGCCCAGGTGGCCGGCCTACAGGACTCCCCACACACCGCAAACAAGGTCACTGACCTGGCCAAGTCCGTTGTCCTGCAGCAAATGCAACGGGCTTCGATGGCGGAGATCACCCACCGCAGGGCCGACGTTGTTGCGGCAGTGCGGAACATCGCAGACCTTGAGTTTGTCAACGGCGGTGGAACTGGGAGCCTTGAGCTCACGACCACCGACCCTTCCGTGACGGAGCTAGCGGCTGGCTCCGGCTTGTTCGGCCCCACACTTTTCGACGGTTATTCACGCTTCACCCCGGCCCACGCCGTCGGCTTTGCTGTGCCCGTGGTCCGTCGCCCTGCCCCTGGGATTGTCACGGTGATGGGTGGCGGCTGGATTGCCTCCGGCCCCGCTGGCGCAGACCGCTCCCCCGTTCCTGTGCACCCGGCGGGGCTTTCCCTGATTGGCACGGAGGGCGCGGGCGAGGTGCAGAGCCCGTTGCGCGGCACCGTCGCCGATCAGCTGTGCATCGGCGACAAGGTGTGGTTCAGGCATGCGAAGTCCGGTGAGATTTGTGAGCATGTGGATGCCCTTGAAGTGCTCGACGGCGGCCTAAGGGTAGGCAGGGCACTCACGTACCGCGGGGAAGGCAAGGCCTTTGCATGAATGAGTGGCGCAATTGGGCCGGGGACCAGCGGTGCCAGCCCAGTGCCGTGGCCCGTCCAAACACGGTGGCTGAAATATCGGTGCTGGCTGCCTCGACAGCAGCATCCGGGGGTACGCTCAAGGCCGTCGGAGCTGGTCATAGTTTCACCGACATCGCCCTGACAAACGGTGTTCAGGTGTGTCTTGACGGGCTCACCGGGCTGCTCAAGGTTGATCGCACAGCCAAGCGCGCCACGTTCGCCGGCGGCACGCGTCTGTATGAAATTCCAGCTTTGTTGGCACCCTACGGTTTGGCCATGGAAAATCTTGGCGACGTTGACAAGCAGTCCATAGCAGGTGCCATCTCCACCGGAACGCACGGCACGGGGCTGAAGTTTGGTGGCATCGCTGCCCAGGTTCAAGCCTTGACATTGGTGGACGGAAGCGGCGAGGTGGTGCACTGTTCGGCGACGGAGAATGCCGAAATCTTCGCTGTTGCCAGAGTGGGGCTGGGCGCCTTGGGCATTATCACCTCCGTCACCTTGCAATGCGTGGACGCCTTCATGCTGCATGCGGTGGAACAGCCGGAGCCCTTGGCGGCCGTAGTGGACTCCTGGCAGCAGCGGATCAGTGACCACGACCACTTTGAGTTTTACTGGTTCCCGCACACCGATCTGGCGCTGACGAAAACAAACACTCGATACGCCGTCGGCACCCTGCCTGAAGGCATCGCCCCACTCTCAACGGCTGCGCACCTCTTCGATGACGTGCTGGTTTCCAATGCCTTGTTCTCCGCACTGTGCAACGTCACGGGCAAGGTGCCGGCCAGTATTTCCCAGGTGAACAAAGTGGCGTCCAAGCTGACCGGCAACCGTGAGTTTGGCGATAAGTCCCACAAGGTCTTCGCCACCTCGCGCAGCGTGCGCTTCCGGGAAATGGAGTATGCGCTGCCGGTCGAGGCCATTCCAGCGGCGTTGGGCGAACTCGCCGCCATGATCACCCGTCGTGGACTACAGATTTCCTTCCCGGTGGAGGTCCGCAGCGCAGCAGCAGACACCATGGCTCTTTCCACCGCCAACGGACGTCAAAGTGGATACATCGCCATTCACCAACACATCAAAACAGCACCCTTTGAATACTTCAGGGCAGCCGAGGAAATCTTCCGTTCCCATGCGGGCCGTCCGCATTGGGGAAAGTGGCATTTTCTCCAATCGAAGGACTTTTCCGCACTCTATCCAGACCTTGAAAAGTTCTGTAAGGTTCGAGATGTTCTCGATACCAAACGGATCTTCAGCAATGCCTATTTGGATCGGGTCCTTCCCTAAATCGCATTACAGAAACGCGCTTCACGCATCAGTCTTGCTCCCGGCTGTTGCGCCTCAAGAGTTCTCCTACCGTTCGAGGAGGCATTTGCCATGACCGCTGAACAAACCACCACCCTAGTGATTGGTTCGGGCTTCTCTGCCCTGGCCATGGCCGCGGAACTCGACCAGCAGGGCATCCGGGCCATCGTGGTGGATGGCTCCCGCCCCATGAAACAGCACCACACCATGGGTCCTACCACGGGCGGCATCAGCTTGGCGGAACTCAGCGAACGCAGCGAGATTGTGCGCCTGCTTGAACACTATGCGCGCCGCCACGAGCTTGACCTGCGACCGGAAACCCGAGCCCTCGAGCTGACCTGCACCCATCAACCTGCGCCCATGGCAAACCGTTGGCAGGTGCAAACGGCTTCTGGAATCCTGTGCGCCCACAGCGTTGTCTTTACGCGCAGCGCGCTCAGCCAGCTCCGCCGTGTGCTGCTCGGCGTGGGCGTCACGACCGCCGCTGATGTGCGTGCCGGCATGAACGCGTTGGGCCTGTATCTGGTGGGGGTCGGCGACCTTGCGCTTCCCACCACCCAGGAAATCCTGCATCAGGCACGGCGGGCAGGTCAGTCGATCTCGGCCCGTCTCGCGGCCAGCGAACTGGGTACCGTGCCTACCCTGGCTTAATGCAGTCGAGATGCGGGTCCACCGATTGGCGCTGGCGCAGACTGTTTTAGTCTTCCTTGCTCAAGCGGCGCCGGGCCAACACGACCAAGGCCACCACAATGCCGAGCAGGACCACCACCATGCCAACGATGGCCCATGGCGCTGTATCGCTGTTCTGCGAAACCTCCGGGGTGCTCTGCGGTGGTGGTGAAACTGAATTTTCCGGCCCGACCACCACTGCCTGTCCAGCTGTTGCCGTGGAAGCCGCCGTGGCGGTAAAGGCGAACTCGCCCTCAATGGGGTGTGAGTCGGAAGAGACCAGCCGCCATTTCACCGTGTATTTTCCGGCGGGCGCACCTGCACGCACATGCTGCGTTGCCACCTTGTCCAAGACGTCCACACTCCCGCTGGCCCAGTTGGTGCCGGCTGCGTCAAGAACCTGAACTTCCGAGCCGATCACGGCCGGGGTGTTCGTCAAGCTGATCTGAACCTCAGCCGGCAAGCTCCCCACCGTTGACCCGTCGGCCGGGGAAGTGCCGGTGACAGCGTCATGGGCCAAAGCCCCGCCTGCGGAACCGAACAACAGCAGCATGAGTGCCATGATGGCCACAAAAGAACGCCGCACCAGCTTATGAAGTGTCATGTTCGTCTCATCCGGCTGATGGTTTGCGGGACTCTTCACAGCGTAAATTCCTTTGATAGACGGATCAGGCGCTCCTCACCGTATCTCAAAATCATGGGAATTTCCGGAGAATCGCGGCATTTGGGTGGACAACAGAACCTCCTTAAGTCCCACCGTCGAGCTTGGCTGAGCCCGAATATCACGCCGCGCATTAAAAAGTGGCGGCGCGCAGATAACCGCTAGGATTTCCTCGGATCACCAAAACCCACCCACTACGCCCGAAGGGCAATTACATGACTACCACGGCTACCAAAATGGGCCTTCGCCTGTCAGCGGTCGACAGATACTTCATGCTCACTGAGCGTGGCTCAACCTATTCACGCGAGATCCGCGGCGGCTTCGCCACGTTCTTCGCAATGAGCTACATCGTGGTGCTGAACCCGCTGATCCTCGGCGGAGCTGATTCGGCCGGCGGCGAGCTCGGCATAGAACGCGTGGCCGCTGTGACCGCATTTGTGGCTGGCATTTTGACGATCATCATGGGTGCCTGGGCCAAACACCCCTTCGCCCTAGCTGCCGGGCTGGGCGTCAACGCGTTTGTGGCCGTCACGGTCGCCACGAACCCTGGCCTGACCTGGCCGGATGTCATGGGTCTGGTGGTCCTCTCCGGCATCACCATGTTCATTTTGGTGCTCACGGGCTTCCGCACGGCGGTATTCAAGGCCGTCCCTGAAGGCCTGAAAACTGCGATCGTGGTGGGCATCGGTATGTTCATTGCCCTCATTGGCCTTGTCAACGCCGGCTTTGTGCGCCGTATCCCGGACGTTGCAGGCACCACCGTACCGGTGGGCCTGGGCTTCGACGGCAAGCTCATGGGCTGGCCCACCGTGGTGTTTATTGTTGGCTTGATTCTCACCATCGGTTTGGTGGTCCGCAAGGTCAAGGGCGCGATCCTGATCGGCATTGTCGTCTCCACCGTGTTGGCCAACATCCTTGAACTGACCCTGCACATTGGTCCTTCCTTTGACGGCACCACCAGCAACCCGCAGGGCTGGTCCCTGGTGTCCCCGCAGCTCACCCAGTGGTCGCTGCCTGACTTGTCCTTGATTGGCCAGGTCAATATTTTTGGTGCATTTGGCAAAATCGGTGCGTTGGCAGCTGTGCTGCTGGCCTTTGTGATCCTGCTGAGCATCTTCTTCGACGCCATGGGCACCATGGTGGGTTTGGCCGCAGAGGCCGGTTCACTGCGCGAGGACGGCACCATTCCCGACGTCGACAAAGTCCTTCTGGTGGACGCCTTCGGGGCCATCGCCGGTGGCGGCGCATCAGGTTCATCGAACCAGATCTTCGTGGAATCCGGCGCCGGAATCGGCGAGGGTGCCCGTACAGGCATAGCGTCGATCGTGACGGGCCTGCTGCTGTTGCTGGCCATGTTCATCACCCCGCTCATCAAGCTGGTCCCGTTCGAAGCGGTCGCCCCGGCACTGGTTGTGGTCGGTTTCATGATGGTCTCCCAGGTGGGCAAGATCGACTGGTCCGACTGGGGCATTGGCATCCCCGCGTTCCTGACATTCACGCTGATGCCGTTCACGTACTCCATTGCCAACGGTCTCGGTGCCGGCTTCATCGCCTTCGTGCTCATCCGCACCTTCCAGGGCCGGGCGAAGGAAATCCATCCGCTGATGTGGGCCGTTGCCGCAGCCTTCGTGCTGTTCTTCGGCATTGGGCCCGTGGAAGCGTTGTTCGGGATCGGTTAGCCCCAGCCTTTCCTCCCCCGTCAGGTCGGGTCTGTGGTTTCAGACTGCGGCCGGCGCCAGTGGGTGGCGCTTGGGCAGCGCGTGCTGTTGGCTGGGAGCATGGACTTTTCCACCCTCGCCATTGATGCCCCTGCCACTGCCTGGACCGGACGGAACGACGGCGGGGGCCCCGCCCACCGTCGCTGGTGGCAGGCTGTTGGAACCGACACTGCTGGCACCCACGACCCGACGCTGCCTGTCCCCGCTGCACTCCTGGGTTTTCGCTCTGATGCCGGCGTGGCCCGCAACTTGGGCCGCACCGGCGCAGCCACCGGCCCTGCCGCCATTCGTTCCGCGCTGGGTTCGCTTGCCTTCCACGGCACTCGAAGCGTCACCGACGCCGGGGACGTCGTCGTAATAGGGGATGCGTTGGAAGACGGTCAGGCCCGCGCCGGAACGGCACTGACCCGAATGCTCGACGCCGGATACCTCACCATTGCGCTGGGCGGCGGCCACGAAACCGCCTATGCCAGCTACCTTGGAGTGGCCGCCACGGCCGCCGTGGCCCACGGAGCCCGCCTGGGTGTGCTGAACCTTGACGCCCACTTTGACCTGCGTGAAGCCCCTGCTCCAAGTTCCGGGACGCCGTTCCTGCAGATGGCCCATGCGGAAGCTGCCGCCGGGCGGACACTGAACTACGCCGTCGTCGGCATCAGTGAACCAAACAACACCTGCGCACTCTTCGAGACCGCGCAGGACCTGAACGTGAAGTACCTGCTGGACGAGGACTGTTCGACGGAGCATGCCGCGGCGTTCGTTTCTACCTTCCTGGAGACCGTGGACATTGTGTATCTGACGATCGACCTGGACGTGCTGCCCGCCGCCACCGCTCCGGGCGTCAGTGCACCGGCCGCCTATGGGGTGCCGCTGCCCGTGATTGCCGCCGTATGCCGCCAGGTTACTGCCAGCGGCAAGCTGTTCCACGCCGATGTAGCCGAGCTCAATCCGGCGTACGACATCGACGCCCGCACGGCGAAGGTCGCAGCCCGCCTGGTCGACACGCTTGTGCGGTAACTGTGGTGGCGCCGCTACAGTCAGCGGGCCTCCGTCGCCATCTCTTCGTCCAGGTCGCGGCCGCCTTGGAACTGCGTCATGTAGAGCTTGTAGTAAGCGCCGCGGTGAGCCAGCAACTGCTCATGGTTGCCGTGTTCAACAATGTCACCGTCTTCCATGACCAGGATGGTGTGGGCATCACGGATAGTGGAAAGCCGGTGCGCAATGACAAACGAGGTCCTATCGGTGCGCAGCGCGGCCATGGCGTGCTGGACCAGCAGCTCAGTACGGGTGTCCACCGAGGAGGTGGCCTCGTCAAGGATCAGCAGCGACGGGCTGGCGATGAATGCCCTGGCGATGGTCAGCAGCTGGCGCTCACCGGCAGACACTGTGCCGCCGTCGGCGTCGACCACCGTGTCATAGCCGTCAGGGAGTTGGCGTACAAACTTGTCCACCATGGTCGCCTTCGCGGCAGCCACGATTTCTTCATCCGTGGCGTCCAGGCGGCCGTAGCGGATGTTCTCGCGGATGGTGCCTTCAAACAGCCACGCATCCTGGAGCACCATGCCCACCTGGGACCTGACTTGTTCGCGGGAGAGCTCGCGGGTGTCCACGCCGTCGAGCAGGATCCGCCCGCCGGTCACCTCGTAGAAGCGCATGACGAGGTTGACGAGCGTTGTTTTGCCCGCGCCGGTGGGCCCCACGATAGCCACAGTCTGCCCCGGCTCCACTGTGAAGGACACGTCGCGGATCAGCGGGGTTTCCGGCGCATAGCTGAAGGACACGTTTTCAAAGCGCACGTGGCCGTCCGTCCTTGCCGGCAGCAGCTCGGAATCCTCTTCCGCATCCTGCTCGTCGGCGTCGAGAATTTCAAAGGTTCGCTCGGCAGAGGCCACTCCGGACTGGATCATGTTCGCAATGCCTGCCATCTCCCCGATCGGCTGGGAAAATTCGCGTGAGTACTGGATAAAGGCGGTGGCATCGCCGAGCGTCATCTGCCCCGTAGCCACGCGCACACCGCCGACGACGGCCACCAGCACGTAGGAAAGGTACGAGACAAATTGCATGGCCGGCATGATCATGCCGGAGACGAACTGGGCGCCAAAGGAGGCTTTGAAGAGGTGCTCGTTGCGCTCGTCGAACTCTGCCAGCATCTCCGTATCACGGCCGTAGGCGCGGACAAGTTCAAGTCCGGAAAAGGTCTCTTCCACGTGGCCGTTGAGCGATCCCGTATGCTTCCACTGCGCGGCAAAGAGTTTCTGCGAGCGCGAGCCGATCACACCGGCAA
>NZ_JAUNVV010000041.1 GCF_030540645.1 Arthrobacter sp. | reverse complement strand
ACCCGGCAACCATCATTGCCTCCGCCCGCGGCGTATTCCTCGCCGTGCTGGTCTGCGGGATCCTGGGACTGCTGGCGGCCGCTGCCATGCCGCGCACCGTCCGCGTGGTGTCATGAAGCAGGAGGGCTTACCTCTACAGCCCCTGCTGGCGGCGTCGGAACTGCGTTTGCGCGAACATTTGTCAGCGTGTCGATTGTGTTTGCCGCGCCCTCCACCTAAGAATGGACTATGACGGTCACTTTGAGGTCCCTGGAAACTGCAGTTCCGCCCACCATTCTTGTCCAGCCCGAGGCTCGGGACGTTTTTGCCGCCCAACCGGGCCTTACCCGACTGGGCCAGCGGCTGGTCCGCACCTGCTTTGACTCCGCGGCCATCGACACGCGCCACACGGCCGTTGAGGAGATGAGCTTGGACTTCCACGGCCCGGACCCCATGTTTTACGACGGCGCGACAGGGCTCCTGCTCAACCCCAGCACCAAGACCCGCAACGACCTCTTCGCCACCGAGGCCACGGCTTTGTTCGTTGAGGCTGCAACCAAGGCTGTTGCAGCATGCCCGGACTTGGACGCGGCGGACATCACCCACGTTGTCACTGTCTCGTGCACGGGCTTTTTCAACCCCGGCCCGGACTACAAGATCGTCCGTGCACTGGGGCTCAGCCCTTCTGTGCAGCGCTATCATCTTGGCTTCATGGGCTGCTACGCGGCGTTTCCGGCGCTGCGTGCCGCCAAGGCGTTTTGCGAAGCCGATCCCGAGGCAGTGGTGCTGGTGGTTTCGGTGGAACTGTGTTCACTGCACGTACGCACCTCCAACGACCCCGACACCATCATGGGTTCATCGCTTTTCGCCGACGGGGCAGCCGCCGCAGTCGTCACAGCGCGGGCCTTGCCGCTCACGGCGCCTGCCCTTGAACTGGACCACTTTGAAACGGTGCTGACTCCCGTGGGCGAGGATTCCATGGCCTGGAACATCGGCGACCACGGCTTTGAGATGGTGCTGGACACGTACGTGCCCAAAATCATTGACGACCACATTGTGGGCGCCTTGGAACCGCTGCTGGCCCACTCCCCCGAACTCAACGACATCCCCTACAACGAGATCCGGCATTGGGCCATCCATCCCGGCGGTAGAAGCATTCTGGACAAGGTCCAAGCCAAATTGGAACTCAGCGACGAGCAGTTGATCCCGGCACGCGAAACGCTGCGCAACTTCGGGAACATGAGCAGCGCAACGGTGATGTTTGTGCTGAAGCACATACTGGAGCAACCAGCTTCGCAGGCTCGCGAACCCATCTGCGGGATGGCTTTCGGGCCGGGACTGACCGTGGAGACCGGGTTGTTCACCAAGGTGGGTCCGCCCGCTTCGGTGCCGCCGGAGGTGGGGCAGACCGTTTCAGCCCAATCAGCGTCCGCACAGGAGGAGCTGGCCATCCAGCAGGCGGAATTGGCGCTGATTCCGGACCCCCAGTCCACCGACCCCCAACCCACGGTGCCGGCAAGCCGTGCCTGAGGGCTCTCCGGCTGCCGTACGGCGGCGATTCCTGGCCGTGCGGGATCAGCACGCCGTGGAGGAAATGGACAAGCCCGATTGCGACCCGGCAGCCTTGGCGCGCACCTACGCACAGTTTCCGCTCATCAACAGCGTCGTCTCGCGCTGGCGCAGCACCTACACGGAGTTCATCAGGCCGCTGCTGTCACCCAACCAGAACACCACCTTGCTGGACATTGGGTGCGGCGGCGGGGACATCGCCATCGCGTTGGCCCGGTGGGCAGCCCGCGACCGACTGCAACTCTCCATCACCGCCATTGACCCCGACGCCCGCGCCATTGCCTTCGCCCAAGCCCACGCGAGTCGCCAAGGCGGCGGCACCCACGCCAGCCCCGGCATGGTGTTTCGCCGCGCCCACAGCAGCGAGCTTGTGGGCGAAGGTGCCATGTTCGACGTCGTCATTTCCAACCACATACTCCACCACCTTTCCGCGGAGGAGTTTGCAGGCCTGCTGACGGATTCCGAACAGCTGGCCCGCCAGGCCGTGGTCCACAGCGACATTGCCCGCAGCCGCTTGGGCTACGCATTGTTTTCCGCCGGGACGCTGCCGTTCTTTCCCGGTTCGTTCATTCGGCGCGACGGACTGACCTCCATCCGGCGCTCCTACACGGCGGCCGAAATGCGTGCGGTGGTTCCGCCGATCTGGCGCGTCAAGTCGGCCCGTCCCTACCGCAACCTGCTCCTGTATTCACCGGCATGGCAGCATGCTTGACGTCGCGATCGTGGGTGCCGGCCCGGTCGGTCTGCTCCTCGGCGCCCTGCTTCTGCAGGAGGGTCTGTCGGTGCGGATCCTGGAACAGCGCACCGAACGCAGCGCCCATTCGCGCGCCATCGGCATCCACCCGCCCGGCCTGGCCGCGCTGGCCCGTGTTGGAATCGCCGAAACGCTGACCGGCGACGGCGTACAGATCACCCGCGGGATGGCGTCCAGCGGCGGCACTCACGTCGCCGGCCTGCGCTTCGATTGCCTAGGCGCCACCCACCCGTTCATCCTGGCCGTCCCGCAGGCCCGGACGGAGGAACTGCTCGAGGCGCGGGTCGCCGGGATGGACCCGAGCGCCCTAGTGCGCGGCTGCAAAATCACGTCAATGCACGACGCCGGATCCTCCGTCACGCTCACGGCTGCACCAACCGCCGGGGCCGGGTCCGGCGGTCGCAAAGTGACGTTCAGCGCGCGGCTGGTGGTCGGTGCCGACGGCGCCCGCTCCACCGTCAGGGCGGAGCTCGGCATCGCCACGCACGGGCGCGACTACCCCGACACGTATCTCATGGGTGACTTTCCGGATACCGGAACGGACGGTTCCACTGCGGTGCTCTACCTTGAACCGGGCGGCATTGTGGAGTCGTTTCCGCTTCCGGGCCGGCTGCGCCGTTGGGTGGTGCACACCGATGCACTGCTAAAGGGTGCCACATCCGGCGAGCTGGCCACGTTGATCCGCGACCGCACAGGCGCTCGGGTGGACGCGGAGGCGAACGGCATGCTCAGCGCCTTCGGTGTCCGTTCAAGAATGGCAGACCGGATGGTGTCCGGCCGGGCGGTGCTGGTGGGCGATGCGGCCCATGAAATCAGCCCGATCGGCGGGCAGGGCATGAACCTGGGCTGGTTGGACGCCGCAGCACTGGCCCCGATCATCACCGCCGCGCTGCGCGGAGAAACGACGGGGATCCGTTTGCAACAATTCGAAAAGACGCGGATGGCGGCAGCCCGGCGGGCCGCACGCCAAGCGGAAGTGAACATGGTGCTGGGACGGCCCATGCCGGCGTCGTTCCTCAAGGCGCGCAACAGGGTGCTGGGCTCGCTGGCGGGCATGAAGCCGGTGCACGATTTTGTGGCGGGCCGCTTCACGATGCAGTGGGGACTGCACGGGTTGGGGTAGATTCTTCCAATGCTCACGCTCACCGATGTCTGGCCGCTATTCAACCTCACGATCACCAGTCCGCGCCTGTCCATGAGGATCGTCCGCGACGATGACCTGCCGGGCATCGTCGAGGCTGCGCTGGCCGGTATCCACGATCCCGCCGTCATGCCGTTCTCCACGCCATGGACCGATGCTCCACCTCTGCAGTTGACCCGGAATATGGCCCGGCACCAGTGGGAACTGCGGGCAGGGGTCCGTCCCGACCAGTGGACACTGAACTTCGTGGTCTTGCTCGACGGCGTGCCGATCGGCACCCAGTCCGTGGCCACCCAGAAGTTTTCGGAGGACAAAACCGTCAATTCCGGGTCGTGGCTGACCCGGAGCCAGCAAGGCAAGGGCTATGGCAGGGAGATGCGGGCCGCCGTGCTGCTCTTCGCCTTCGACCACCTGGGTGCGGAAGCCGCCGAGTCCGGTGCCACTCTGTGGAACAAGCCGTCCCTGGGCGTCTCACGGGCACTGGGCTACGAGCTGGGGGTCGTCGTTCCCATCGACGGAGGGTCCCGTGGGCCAGGCCAACTACAGGAACTGCGCGTGGCAGCGGCCGACTTCCGCAGGCCGTCCTGGAACATCGTGGTGGAAGGCCTCGACGCCGCACGCGGAGACTTGTTCCTGCCGTAACCGGATCCCGACAAGCACCGGGCATGGGCGGGCCGGGCTCCCGGAGCGGGGATGGATTTCCGAGGTCGCCCAGCGACCGAGGAAATCTTACTGCCCGCGAGGGAGCCCGGCCTGCCCGCCAGAGCTGCGGCAGCGGCGGACGAACGTGCGCCAGCAGTTACTCGCCGACGACCAACGTTTCGGTTCCGCGGACCTTGGCGGCACCGACCTTCACCATCGGGTTGACGACGGCGGCCAGGGCTTCCATGGAGTCGTCCAATTCCAGCAGCACCGGGTACTGGTGGGTGATCAGCGCCAGCAAGTCGTACACGGCTTGCACGGCGACGTCGTGTTCCAGCGACGGTTCCACGCCCATGAACACCTCGGAGGCAGCGGCCGGGGCAGCATCCTCCCCGGAGTTGATGTGGCCCTGTGAATAGCTCAATGCAAAGGCCTGGATCTTGCCCTTCTTGATGGGAGCCACGTCGGCACCGAAGGCGCTTCCCGGTTCCGCTCGAAGCACCAGCGCACCGTGGGCGCCGGTCAGGTCGTCCAGGAACATGCGCTGCACCAGGCCGGGGCTGAGCGGACCGGTGGGATCCCACTGGTTCACGGCCTCGTAGTACCGGCCCACCACATCCGTCAGTTCCACGGATCCCGTGGCCAGGTCCTGCACGCGCGCTTCCGCCTCGGCCTCGGAGCCTTCACCGAACGTGGGCAGGTTCAGTGCGCCGGGGCCCACTTCCACCACCCGGTTGCGCTGGAGCCCCGCAAGGCCCATCGCCTCAGCGAATGCAGCGCCGGAGGTGCCGGGCGCCACTTTGCTGCGCAACGCCGTCGTACTTGCCAAGCCTGCGGCAAGGGCAGCGGACGCTTCCTGGCGCAGCATGGTCAGCAAGGTCGCGCCAACGCCTGCGCGGCGGTGGTCGGCGGAGACCTCAACGTAGGCCCAGAGCCGGGCCGGGTGCAGCTTCGTGGAATACACGACGGCGGCCGCCACCGGGATGCCCTGGTCCTGCGCCACGATGGTGCGCCGCCACGGATTGGCGTCCGAATTGGCTACCAGCGCCGCACGGAACTGCCCGGCTGGGGCGCTTTCGGCGTCTCCCCAGATTTGCAGCAGCTCTAAATCGTCGCCTTCACGCCACGAACGGTAGGAAAGTTCAGCCACCCCTACGCACCCAGAAGACGGGTTGCCAGGTAGGCCTGCACCTGATCCAGGGGCACGCGCTCCTGGCTCATGGTGTCGCGCTCACGGATGGTCACGGCGTTGTCTTCGAGCGTTTCGAAGTCGACGGTGATGCAGAACGGGGTGCCGATCTCGTCCTGGCGGCGGTAGCGGCGGCCAATGGCGCCGGCGTCGTCGAAGTCGATGTTCCAGTGCTTGCGCAGCGTGTTGGCAAGCTCCTTGGCCTTCGGGGACAGGTCCTCGTTGCGGGAGAGCGGCAGCACGGCGGCCTTGATGGGGGCCAGGCGAGGGTCCAGCTTGAGCACGGTACGCTTGTCCACGCCGCCCTTGGCGTTGGGTGCCTCGTCCTCGACGAAGGCATCCACCAGGAACGCCATCATGGAACGGGTCAGCCCGAAGGACGGCTCAATGACGTACGGGGTGTAACGCTCGCCCGTGGCCTGGTTGAAGTAGCTCAGGTCGGTGCCGGAACCCTTCGTGTGCGAGCTCAGGTCGTAGTCGGTGCGGTTGGCGACGCCCATGAGCTCGCCCCATTCGCTGCCCTGGAAGCCGAACTTGTATTCAAAGTCGATGGTTCCGGCGGAGTAGTGGGCGCGTTCGTCGTCGGGGACGTCGAAGCGGCGCATGTTCTCCGGGTTGATACCCAAGTCCAGGAACCAGTCCCAGCACAGCTCGACCCATTCCTTGAACCACGCATCCGCGTCTTCGCCGGGGACGAAGAACTCGATTTCCATCTGCTCGAACTCGCGGGTGCGGAAGATGAAGTTTCCGGGGGTGATCTCGTTGCGGAAGGCCTTGCCGATCTGGCCAATGCCGAACGGGGGCTTCTTGCGGCTGGTGGTGAGCACGTTATTGAAGTTCACAAAGATGCCCTGCGCGGTTTCCGGGCGCATGTAGGCCATGCCGGATTCACTATCCACCGGGCCCAGGAAGGTCTTCATCAGTCCGGAGAACATCTGGGGTTCAGTCCACTGGCCCTTGGTGCCGCAGTCGGGGCAGACGATGTCGTCCATGCCGTTTTCAGGCTCGCGCTTCTTCTTCGCCGTGAACGCCTCGATGAGGTGGTCCTGGCGGTGGCGTTTGTGGCACTGGGTGCACTCGACCAGCGGGTCGGTGAACGTCGCGACGTGGCCGGAGGCAGCCCACACGGCCTTGGGCAGGATGATGGAGGAGTCCAGACCCACCATGTCCTCGCGCCCGCGCACGAAGGATTGCCACCATTCGCGCTTGATGTTTTCCTTCAGCTCCACGCCGAGAGGACCATAATCCCAGGCCGACCGCGAGCCGCCGTAAATCTCACCGGCCTGAAAAACAAAGCCGCGACGTTTCGCGAGGGAGATGACCAGATCAAGCTTGGATTGGGGCGCCACTATTTACTCCTAGTAATTACGAGGCCGCTGGGTGCGGTCCGTCCGCGCCCTAGCCTACCGTTGCGCGGGCGTCCGGCGGGAATTAGTCCGTTCTGCGCGAAACCCGAGATGGGTTTTGCGCATCATCGAATTCCGAATCCGGCTCTGGACATGCACTACGGCAGCACATGGCTGAGCGCTCTCTGCCCACTGCCGTGTCGGGTCGGCAGCTTAGAGGGGCAGCACGCAGGTGGCGCTGCCAAATTCGAGCAGCTGCACCGGGGCTGTGCCCAACAGCCCGTCGCCGCCCACGGCAAAGACGGTCACGGAGTTGGAGCGCTGGTTTGCCACGTACATCATGTTGTTGGCCATGGCGAAGTGCCGGGGCCAGTTGCCGCCACATGAAATTTCCTGCAGTATGCGCGGTGGTGCAGGCCTCTCCCCCACCGATTCATCCAGTTCGCCCACATCCATGACCACCAGCGTGTTGGGGCCGCGCACGGCAACGTAGATCTTCGTGCCGTCTGCGGACAGCTGAACGTGGGAGGGGAAAAAATCCTTGCCATTCTCCAGGGCCTGCGGGCTTTCCGTCAGCACCGACTTGAAAAGCCACTGCCAAAAGAAGTCCCCCTCGGCGCTTCCCGCCGGGTGCTCATCGGCGCTGCCCGGGATGTCTGTCTCAAGCCGTGTTTTGCGCAGGAAGTGCAGGTGGCCGTCGAGCTCCCCCGTCACGAGCATGAAATCACCCTTGAGGGCAACATGGCGTGGTCCGGTTCCCGGCGGCAATTGGGCCGAACGTTGCAGCTCGAACAGTTCACCCACCTGCGCGTACTCATCCACTCGGTCCGCACCGAGGTCCGAGACAAGCACCGTGCCCCACGGGGTGGCTGTGACTTGGTGGCAATGGGATTGGGACTGTCTGTCCACAACGGGGCCGCTACCCGGGTGTGACACATGCTCAAGCTGCTGCGTGGAACCTGCCAGCAATACAGCAAGTGGAACCATGGCGGCCGTCCCGGAGGAGTAGTTGGCTGCCCACACCCGCCCGTCGATGAACGCCGAATGGCAGGGATCCGCTCCCCCGGTGGACGCCCGGGCAACGAGTTCCAACGTCTGCGGGTCCACGGCGGCCACACCTCCCTGCGGCAGTTCCTCCACAGCCAGCAAATAGCCGCCGCCAGCCGTGACAAACGAAGGATTTGGCACGGATGCATTTTGGGCTTGCATCGCCCCCACGGTCCCGTCGTCCAGTACGGCGAATGATGCCAAGCCCGGTCCGGCGCCATAGCCTTCTTCGGTGTAGCCGCTGACAATGAGGGTGAGAGTGGATGACATGGACGGGCTCCTGGTGCATCGTTGGGTCGTTGCTTCCACGCTATCGCGCCCGGCTGGCAAAAGCATTGAACGTCTCTGCATTACAAGGTACTATGCATTGCATGGAACCTACTGGCACCATCAGCACCAACCTCCGCAAAGGAGTCTTGGAATACTGCGTTCTGGCCATGATCGGCAATGGTGAAATGTATGGGCTGGACATTGCCAACGGCCTACATGGCCAAGGGCTGCTCACCAGCGAGGGAACGCTGTACCCGCTGCTGGCCCGGCTGCGCCGCAATGGGCAGGTGGAAACCAGCTGGCGCGAATCCAGCCAGGGAGCACCTCGGCGCTACTACACCTTGACGGCGACCGGCAGGGAGTCGCTCACCGCATTCTCCAGCGTGTGGAATGAATTCCATCAATCAGTGATCAACATACTCAACTCTGCAATAGGAGACTCTCGATGATGAACCGCCGTGATGAACAGGAAGTTCAACAGTACCTGTCTGCGCTGGAGGCCAGGCTGTCCCAACTGCCCACGGACCAATCGGAGGAAATTCTTTTCGGGGTCCGGGAGCACATCACCGAGGCCGTTTCCCGTGGAGACCGCCCGGTGTCCGAGGTACTGGCTTCACTGGGCAGCCCCGATGACGTTCTTGCCGAAATGGTGGGTCTGGACGACGGACGCAAAAGTGGGGGCGTTCGAGTCACCACAACCCCACGCTGGCGATCGACGAGCCCCTGGGTGGCGGTGACAGTGGTCCTTCTCGCCTTTGGTGGCTTTCTGCTGGGCGTTGGCTGGTTTGCCGGGCTGGCGTGCTTGTGGATGGGAACCCGCTGGAAAACGTGGGAAAAGGTCATCGGCACCGTCCTGTTCCCCGGCGGCGTGCTGGGTGCCCTGTATTTCGCCCGCCTCATCCCCTGGCGTGCAGATCTTGCCCCTGAAGCCATGAACACCGGGCCGGTCGAACCCGTTATACCTGGGCTGCCACTCACAGCGACCATCCTCATTATGATCATTCCGCTCATCATGGCCGGATACTTGTTAGTTGCCGGCCTGCTCCGCCAACCGCCCCCAGCCACAGCGTCGTCCGCCGCGCTCCCATCCATGCTGCACAATTAAGACATGAGTTCACACGAGATCATTGACATCCCCATCCGCGACGACATGATCCGCCTGGGCCAGCTACTCAAGCTTGCCAGCCTGGTCGACGACGGTGTTGAAGCCACGGAACTGATCAAAAACGGCCTCGTGCAGGTCAACGGCGAGATCGACGAACGCCGCGGGCGCCAACTGCATCACGGCGACACCGTCACCGTCAACGGCGAAACAGTCCGCATCACCGCAGGCTGATACCCCTCAGGCAGTGTAAGAGAGCTACCGAGGGCCCCAGGCCGAGCGTGCGAGGTTTGGGAGGCAGTGAACGGACGGCGGGCACCCAAGCTGGGTACCCGCCGTCGTGTTTTCGCTTGTGGCCCTGCCAAACGGAGGGATTATTTTCCTTTGAGGACCTTGTACTGCAGGAACTCGCCCACGTGCGCGATCTCCTGGGCGTTGATGCCGTGTCCAATGCCCGTGTAGAGCACCTTGGTCAGCTTCACGTGCCCGTGCATCCAGGTGTTCGTTGCTTCGATGGCGTTTTCGGGGATGACGGGGTCGGCTTGGTCGCGTCCCCAGAAGATGTCAGGCTTGAGCGCGGCCACAGCGGCGTCGTCAAAGAACGGGTCCCCTGCTGCATCGACCACGAATCCGGACAGGCCCACCACGGCCGCGTAGTCTGCCGGGCGGTGGCGCAGCAGTGTGGTGGCGATGCCCATGCCCTGGGAAAAGCCCAGTAAACTCACGGAGCTGTGTTCCCCGCGCACGCCATCAAGCCACTTTTCAACATGGACGGCTGAGGCTGTCACGGAGGCCACCGAGTAGCCGAGGTCGTTGTTCAGCGGGAACCAGGAGTACCCGGGGCCGGCCTGTAGCGGGGCCCGAACGGAGGCGACGGTGAATTCAGCCGGGAGCTGTGCAGCCAGCGAAAACAGATCCGCCTCATCCGCGCCGTAACCGTGAAAAATCACCAGCAGTGGAGTGCCGCGGCGCTCTGCTTCCGGACGTGACCAAAGAACTTCAGGGGTTTCATTCATGCGTTCATCTTTCCACGGGATGCTCCGAGGGAAGAAAATGGGTGGCGAAAAGGGGCACGTGCGGGCAGGATGGGGAGGTGAACGATTCAACATTGCCCCATCCGTGGAGCCGCTACGTTGCCATGGGCGACTCCTTTACCGAAGGCATTGGCGATCCCGAGCCCAGCAGCCCCAACGGATACCGAGGCTGGGCTGACAGAGTTGCCGAGGAACTGAGCCGGACATCCACGGACTTCAAGTATGCAAACCTGGCCATTCGTGGCCGCCTGCTCGGGCAGATCCTGGATCAGCAGTTGCGGCCGGCACTCGAGCTCAAGCCCGATCTGATTAGCATCTCAGCCGGCGGCAACGACCTCATCCGGCCAGGCTCGGACCCTGACGCATTGGCCGAACGGCTCGATGCCGCAGTGGAAAGGATGACGGCGTCCGGGGCCACGGTGCTGCTGCTCAACGGCCCCGATATTCGTGACACCCCGGTGCTGGGCATGGTGCGGGGCAAGGTGGCCATCTACAACGAGAATTTGCGCACGATCGCTGCCCGGCATGACGCCATTGTGGGCGATATATGGTCACTGCGCCAGCTCCGGGACACCCGAATGTGGGCCGATGACAGGCTCCATTTCTCCACTCTGGGCCACCATACGATCGCCATCATGGCATTACAGGCGCTGAACGTCCCCAACACGCTGGTGCCTTTTGAACCCCCACCGCTGCCGCCGCAGAAATGGCAGACTGCCCGCTCGGGGGACTTGGTGTGGGCGAAGGAATTTCTCGTCCCGTGGGTGCTGCGCCGGCTGCGCCACCAGTCGTCAGGGGACGGCATCATGCCAAAGCGGCCCACTCCGGGACCCGTGTTTGGGCGGGAGCCCTGGTCCGGCTTGGGCGAGTAGCCCAACTGCCACCAGCGGAGGCGAGTTATACGCTTGGGCCAAGGTCGCCGTCGTGCGCTTCCTGCGACGAAGCGGCAGCGTGCCGCGGCCCCCTTCCACTACGCGATCCATGCTGCGAGGCGACAGCCTCGGTATCCTCGGCCACGGCAGCCGCGGCGTGGGCGCCCGTGTGATGGTGCGGCGCTGAGCCGCGCCTGCGGAACAGCAATGCGGTCAGCACGGCACCGAACGCGAAGAACCCGGCCGCCCACCAATAGCCGACCGTATAGCTGTGCACGGCGGCTTGGGCGATAATCTCGGGTGTGGGCGGCAGGTGAGACGCCGCGTAGGCGGTGGCGGCCGTGGCGGCCAGCGTGTTCAACAGGGCCGTGCCGATGGACCCGCCTACCTGCTGGCTCGTGTTGACAAGCGCCGATGCGACGCCGGCGAAGTCCCCCTCAACGCCGTATGTGGCGGTCTGGATGGCTGAGGGCATGATCAGCCCCAAGCCAAAACCGACGATCAGCAGGGGCGGAAGCAGTCCTGACGCATAAGTGCTCTCCAATCCCAGCCGGGTCAGCGCAACCATGCCGATGCAGGCCACAACCATGCCCGCCGGCACCACCAGTTTGGGCCCCAGCCTGGGCAGAAGCACGTTCGTGGACAACTGGGCAGCCACCACCAGCGAGGCCACCATGGGCATGAAGCCAACGCCCGCCTGAATGGGCGAATAGTGTAGCGACGACTGCACGTAGTACGTGACGAACAGGAAGATGCCGAACATGCCGGCCCCGGCGATCAGCACAGCAATGAAAGCAGCGCCGCGGTTCCGATCGAGCACAATCCCCAGCGGCAGGATTGGGTGGCGGGCGCGAAGCTGCCAGAGCACGAACGCAAACAGCAGCACCGCCGCCCCCACGAGCATGCCCCAGGTCAGTGGAGATCCCCAGCCGTCGGTTTCGGCGTTGGAGAAGCCGTACACAATGAAGAACAAGCCGCCGGAGACCAGCAAGGTGCCGGGCAAATCGAGCTTGGGGCGGGGTCTGCGGCCACGGGACTTATCCAGGAAGATGCTGGCGAAGATCACGGCAAAGACGGCAATGAAGACATTGATGTACAGGTTCCAGCGCCAGTTCAGGTCCTCGGTGACGAAGCCGCCCAGCAGAAGCCCGACGGCGCCTCCCGCACCGGCGATGGCACCGAAAATCCCGAAGGCGCGAGAGCGTTCCTTAGGGATGGTGAACGTGGTGGTCAGCACGGCCAAGGCTGTGGGGGCGAGCATGGCACCCAGTGAGCCCTGGAGTGCGCGGGCGAAAATGAGCATGCCGAAACTGGTGGCGGCGCCGCCGAGCGCGGACGCCGAAGCGAAACCGACCAGGCCGATGATGAACATTCGCTTGCGTCCCACCAGGTCCGAGAGCCGCCCGCCAAGGAGCAACAGGCTGCCAAAGGCGAGTGAATAGGCCGTAATGACCCATTGGCGTTCACCGTTGCTGAAGCCAAGGTCGTGCTGGGCGGAGGGCAGTGCGATGTTGACAACCGTTGTATCCAGCACGACCATGAGCTGGGCCAGCGCCACGGTACCCAGCGTCCACCAGCGCCGTGACGACAAGATGGTTGCGTCGCTGCCGCTTGCATTCGCTGTTGAAGGAAAGCCCATAGCCGTCAGGGTAGAGGAAAAGCATGGGAGTGTGCAGCACTTTTTGCCCCGAATTCCCCATGAATTCGCGGTGCTTGGAATAATTGGAATAAACCGTCGGGCATCTCGTCCCCCCGCTCCACCACGAACGGAGCCGACCTGGCCTCTCATCACCCCGCACACGGGGTGATTCCAGCATTCACGGCTAGGATGAGAAGAGGCGCCTCGATTGGGTGTGCCCCGATTGGAAGAGGTGTGTTGTGGCATTCGTGCTCGAGTCCGTGGCCGTGGGCAGTCTTGCCGCCTCCACCTCAGCCTCCTTCAACATTCAGCCATACTTTGTGCTGATCATCATCGGGGCAGTGCTGTTGAGTTCCTTCCTCAAGGCGGCTTCCCGCAAGCGGCGAGCCAACCGGGCCAACCCCTACAAGCCAGCAAATCCCAGTGGCCGCACCGGCGTGGCCCACCAGCCGGGTGGTGCCACCTATCCGGCGAACACCCCCTATGCAGGGACGCTGCTCAATGGTGTTCCGATGAAAAATTATGACTCCTCACATGCGCACCAGGGTGTCAGTTTTGCCAACGAGCGCATGAAGGCTGAAGCTGAACTCAAACGCCAGCTAGACGCGTTGGACTTCGCCCGCCGCAATGGCCAGGTCACCGCCGAGCAGTACGCCACGCACCGCGAAGCGATCTTCAGGAACTTCTAGCCTTAATGAGGTGATAGCCCGTTCCCCATGGGGTACGGACAATCACGATCGTTAGAGCCAATGTTCGCATCAGTCCGTGAAGAAGGACCGACGCAGCAAGCCTCCCACAGCGGCAACTTCGGTCAGGAAACCGTCGTGGCCAATGCCTGAATTGATCCGATGCACCGGCACGTCCCCGGGAAGGGCTGCGGCCAGTTCTTCGGATTGGACGGGGAAGTACAGCCTGTCGCTGTCAACGGCAGTGACGAGGAACTCCACGCCTTCAGTAACTGCGAGAGCTTCTTCCAAGGTTCCGCGGCCGCGGGTCACGTCGTGGCTCATGAGCGCTTCGGTGATGGCAATGTAGCTGTTGGCATCGAACCTGCCCACCAGTTTGTGTGCCTGGTGGTCAAGGTAGCTTTCCACCTTGTACTGGCCCTGCGCCGGGGTTCCAAGGCGGGCATGGGTGATGGTGTCACCATTCTGGGCTTGGCGGCCAAAACGCGATTCCATCTCGGTTTCCGAACGGTACGTGATGTGGGCAATCCGCCGTGCCAGCCCCAGGCCCTGGGTGGGGGCCGCGCCGTCGTAATAGTCCCCGCCGGCAAAGTGCGGGTCCTGACGAATGGCCAGCACCTGCGTCTGGGCAAACGCGATCTGCTCGGCCGTGCTGGCCGCGCAGGAAGCCACGACGGCGCAGCGCCGCACCCTCTGCGGGTACGTCGCGGCCCATTCCAGTGCACGGGCGCCACCCATGGACCCGCCAATGACGGCGTGCCAGGAGGTGATGCCCAGCTTGTCGGCCAGACGCGCCTCGGAGTGGACGGAATCGCGGATGGTGACGAAGGGGAAACGGGAGCCGAACGGGCGTCCGTCCTCGGCAATGCTTGAGGGCCCGGTGGTGCCGTAACAACCACCCACCATGTTGGCGCACACCACGAAGTATTTGTTCGTGTCGATGACTTCACCGGGGCCAACGAGCCCCTCCCACCAGCCGTCTTCCTCGGATTCGCCGCGGCTGACGTGCGTACTTCCCGTCAGGGCGTGCAGGATCAGCACGGCGTTGTCGCCAGCCTCGTTCAGGGTTCCCCAGCATTCGAAAGCCATGGTCACCGAGGGCAGCACTCCCCCGGCTTCCAGCGGCAGTGCGCCAATGTCGATGGAGCGTAGCAAGCCTCCGCCTTGACCCACGGCACCAGCCCAGGGGCTGCCGACAGGCACAGCTGTGCCGTTTACAGTGCCGGTGGGGAAAATGTTGGCTGCCAAGGGAATCACATCAGTCACTTAGCTCACGGAAGACTTTGCGGCGCGGAACCCGGCTTCGAGGTCGGCAATGATGTCCGCTACGTTTTCCAGTCCCACGGAAAGGCGCACCAGTCCCGGCCGCACACCGGCAGCAAGCTGCTGCTCGGGGGAAAGCTGGGCGTGGGTGGTTGATGCGGGGTGGATCACGAGGGAACGCACATCGCCCAGGTTGGCCACATGCGAGTGGAGTTCCAGGCCATCCACAAAGCGCTTGCCAGCTTCGGCACCGCCCACAATATCGAAGGAGATGACGGCACCGGTGCCGTTGGGACCGTACTTGCGTCCGCGCTCGAACCAGGGACTGGAGGGGATGCCCGCGTAGGCGACGGATTCAACGTTGTCGTTGCTTTCCAGCCAGTTCGCCACGGTCACGGCGTTGCTGACGTGGCGTTCCACGCGCAGGCTCAACGTCTCGATGCCCTGGGCAATGAGGAACGCGTTGAACGGGGCAATGGCGGAGCCAAGGTCGCGCAGCAACTGCACGCGGGCCTTCAGGATGTAGGCCAGGTTGGCGCCAAGGGCGCAACCAACACCGAGGTCGCGGGCGTACACCAGACCGTTGTAGGACTCGTCCGGGGTGTTGAAGCCGGGGAACTTCTCCGGGTCGCCGGCAAAGTCGAACTTGCCGCCGTCGACAATCACGCCGCCGATCGCCGTGCCGTGGCCGCCGAGGTACTTGGTGGCGGAGTGGATGACGATGTCCGCGCCCCATTCGAGCGGGCGGATCAGGTACGGGGTGGCCAGCGTGTTGTCCACGATCAGCGGCACACCGGCCTCGTGGGCGATGGTGCTGATGTTTTCCAGATCCAGCACGTCCTGGCGCGGGTTGGAGACCGTCTCGCCGAAGAAGGCCTTCGTGTTGGGCTGCACGGCTGAGCGCCACTCGTCGAGGTTGTCCGGGTCGGAGACGAACGTGACGTCGATGCCGAGCTTCTTCAGCGTGTGCGCCAACAGGTTGAACGTGCCACCGTACACGCTGGGGCTGGAGACGATGTGGTCCCCGGCCTGCGCGAGGTTCAAGATGGCGAAGGTCGTTGCGGCCTGGCCTGAGGAGAGCAGCAGTGCGCCGACGCCGCCTTCGAGGCTGGCGATGCGCTGTTCGACCACGTCCGTGGTGGGGTTGCCGAGGCGGGTGTAGATCGGTTCCAGCTCCGTCAACGCGAAGCGGGCTGCGGCGCTTTCGGCCGACGGGAACACGAAGGATGTGGTCTGGTAGATCGGCAGTGCGCGCGAACCGGTGGTGACGTCGGGCGTCTGGCCTGCGTGGATCTGACGGGTTTCAAATGACCAACCGTTACTCATGGATGGGTTCCTTCACACTAGAGGCCTGCAGCAAGGCCCTCCTGCGCGCTATGCGGGGAGGGCCTGAACATCGATGGCCCGCGCTTGCACCATGAACCGGATGGTTCGGTGCCAGGTCCTCACCCGGGGCACCCCACCGCGGAAGGAGGGTTGCCGGTCAGCAAGCCGGGGCTGTGTGCTGACACTCATGACCTGCTTCAAGTGTGCGAGAAAGTCCGCGGCGCGCCAAGTTTGTGACGCCATTGTTACCTTTAGCGAACATCCGCTTGAAATTTCTCCGCAAAAGTGCCGGTTCATGAACTATTGACTGATGAAATGCCGTTTTCGTCACTTTTTGGCTCTTCAAGCGAATGTACGACGCCGGAGCTGAAACAGCGCTGCCCCGCCGCGACGGTACCGCCGTGCTACTTCCCCAACCCTGCCTTGCGCAGCGCTTCCGCCATGGCCGTGTTGGCGGGAGCCGGCGCGGGAGCCCGTGCTGGAGTCTGGACCGCTGGCCGGGCTGGGCGTCCTCCGTTGGAAGCGGCCCCACTGGGTGCGGCCCCGCGCCCGGCCTGACCGACGCGTCCGGACTGACCACCGCGCCGTTCGCCACCTTGCCCCCCGCTGGGTTGCCGGCTGGCGGCGGAACTGCGGGAGCCGGCGTCGTCCTTCACCGCCTTTGTCTCATCATCCAGACGGAGGGTGAGGGAGATGCGCTTGCGTTCGGGCTCCACTTCAAGGACCTTGACCCGGACTACCTGGCCGGATTTGACCACAGTGCGGGGGTCGGAGACGAAGGTGTTGCTCATGGCGGAGACGTGGACAAGGCCGTCCTGGTGCACCCCGATATCCACGAACGCGCCGAAAGCAGCCACATTGGACACGGTCCCTTCCAGGATCATGCCGGGGCGCAGATCGGTGATCTTCTCGATGCCTTCGGTGAACGTTGCCGTTTCGAAGCGGGGACGGGGGTCGCGGCCGGGCTTTTGCAGCTCGGCGACAATGTCGGTGACGGTGGGCAGGCCAAAGCTGCCGTCCACGAAGTCGGCAGGATTCACGGATCCCGCCGAGGCAACACCGGCGGCAATGTCCGTCCCCTTGGCATCGACGGACGCCAGAATTTTGCGGGCCACGCCATACGCTTCCGGGTGCACGCTCGAGGCGTCCAGCGGCTCCGCTCCCCCGGTGATGCGCAGAAACCCGGCGCACTGTTCGAAGGCCTTGGGGCCCAGCCGTGCCACCTTCAGCAGATCGCGGCGTTTGTTGAAGGGGCCGTGTTCGTTGCGGTGTGCCACAATGTTCTCGCTCAGCAGGGGGCCTACGCCTGCCACCCGCGCCAGCAGTGCCGGAGAGGCCGTGTTCACATCGACGCCCACGGCATTGACGCAGTCCTCCACCACCGCGTCGAGGGAACGGTCCAGTTTCGCGGGAGTGAGGTCATGCTGGTATTGACCCACGCCAATGGACTTGGGTTCAATCTTGACCAGTTCTGCCAGCGGATCCTGAAGGCGGCGGGCGATCGAAACGGCCCCGCGCAGCGACACGTCCATACCGGGCAGCTCGGCACTTGCCAGCGCCGAGGCCGAGTACACGGAGGCTCCTGCCTCGGACACCACCAGTTTCGTCACCGTCCGCTCGGGCGCCGTGCGCTTGAGTTCAGCCACAAGTTCCGCGGCGAGCTTGTCCGTTTCACGGCTGGCCGTGCCGTTACCGATGGCGATCAGTTCAACCTGGTGCTTTTGCGCCAACGCAACCAGGCTTGCCAGCGCCTCGGTCCAGCGCTTGGCGGGGGCGTGCGGGTAGATGGTGTCGGTGGCAGCCACCTTGCCTGTACCGTCCACCACTGCCACTTTCACACCTGTGCGCAATCCCGGGTCAAGGCCCAATGTGGCTTTGGAGCCGGCCGGGGCGGCCAGCAGCACATCGCGCAGGTTCGCAGCAAACACGCGCACGGATTCCTCTTCCGCACTTTGGAACAAGCGCACGCGCACGTCCACTGAGAGGCGGGTCAGGATGCGTGTGCGCCAGGCGAGGCGGGCACTGGTCATGAGCCAGCTATCCGCGGCCCGGCCGCACTCGGTGATGCCCAGCGAGTGCGCCACGGCGTTTTCGTAACCGGCCCGCGCCTTGGCCTGTGCTTCGGCGTCGCGGGGATCGGCTTCAGCCAGGTCCAGGCCCAGCACGCCTTCCTTTTCGCCGCGCAGCAGCGCCAGGATCCGGTGGCTCGGCAGCGTGTGCGGCGGTTGGGCAAAGTCGAAGTAGTCCTTGAACTTTTCCCCGGCAGCGTCCTTGCCGGTTTTGACGCTGGAGCGCAGCCGGCCGGTTTTCCACAACCGCTCGCGTAGTTCCCCCACCAAGGTGGCGTTCTGCCCGGCCCGCTCTATCAGGATGGCCCGTGCGCCGGTCAGTGCCTCCTCGTCAGTGGCTACGCCGCGCTCAGTGGAAACGAACGCCTGCGCCGCTGCGGCCGGGGAGCGGGAAGGGTCGGCAAGCAGCGCATCAAGCAGCGGTTCAAGTCCTGCTTCGCGGGCGGTGTCGGCCTTGGTTTTGCGGGTCGACTTGTACGGCAGGTACAAGTCTTCCAGCTCCGACTTCGTGGCCGCGGCTTCGATGGCCGCACGCAGCGGGCCCGTGAGCAGGCCCCTGCCGTGAATCGTCTCCAGCACCGACACGCGCCGGGCTTCGAGCTCGCGCAGATAGCGCAGCCGCTCCTCAAGGTCGCGCAATTGGGCGTCGTCCAGCGTCCCGGTTGCTTCTTTCCTGTACCGGGCAATGAACGGGACGCTCGCGCCGTCGTCCAGTAACGCGATGGCAGCGCGCACTTGGGCCGGGCGCACCCCCAGTTCGGCAGCAATTGAGGCCGAAATACGGGCTTCCTGTGCGGCAGGGGTGGGCAGGGTCAGCGGTGCTTGGACGGTGTCAGTCACAGTCCAATTCTGCCCCACATCTCCGGCGGGCGGGCACACCCTGAAGCACCAACATCAGACGTCCCATCAGGCTAAGGCGAGACTAAGTCGAGCGAGCCGGGACAAAGTGCCAAGATGAAGTCATGCGAATGGATCATGTTTCTTACGCCAGTGAATCAGACGGTTTGGCCGCCACCGCGGAGCGAATCGCAACAGCCCTCGGGGTCGAGGCAGTGAAGGGTGGAATTCATCCGCGCTTCGGCACCCGCAATATGATCATTCCGCTCACCGATCTGCACTATGTGGAGATTGTTGAGTGCCTTGACCACCCCGCCTCGGACAAAGCACCCTTTGGCCAGGCTGTGAAAGCGCGCTCCGCTGCAGGTGGCGGATGGATGGGCTGGTGCGTCGCTGTTGACGACCTTGTCCCGTTCGAAGAACGCCTCGGCCGCAGCGCCGTTCCGGGCAACCGCAAGTTCCCCGACGGCCAGGAACTGGTCTGGCAGCAGATCGGCATCAAGGGCCTGATCGCCGATCCCCAGGTGCCCTACATGCTCAAATGGGAGGGCGACCCCAAGCTGCACCCTTCCCAGGCACGTCCGTCGTCGGTGAAGCTGTCTCTGCTCACCATCGCTGGCAGCGCCGAACGCGTCACCGAGTGGCTCGGCGAACCCGTCGAAGCACCGTTGAACGACGTCGCCGTCGAGTGGGTTTCCCCGCGCGGCACCCCCGGCATCATGAGCGTGACCTTTGAGACGGCCAACGGACAGGTCACCATCTAGGCATTCCCCAGTACGACGGCGGCACCCACCCCTTGCGGGCGGGTGCCGTTTCGCTTCGGTGGGCACCGGCCGCTGTTCATACTGCAGCACCTGCGGGTATCCGGCGCTGGCACCCGCAGGAGCTGTAGTACAGATCCTGCGGAGCACTCCAATTTGGGACAAAAGGGCTTAGCCGCCGAAGCCCAGAGCCGGGCCCAGTGTAAAAGCTGCTATGTCCACCAGTGCGTGGGCCACCACAAGTGGCGCCACCCGGCCGTACTTCTTGTACACCCAGCCAAACAGCAGGCCCATGACAAAGTTGCCAATGAACGGCCCAAACCCTTGGTAGAGGTGGTAACTACCACGCAGCAGGGCGGCAAGCAGAATGGCAGCCACCGGCGCCAGGCCAATCTTCTCCAGCCGGCCCAACAAGTATCCGTTGAGGATGACTTCTTCCAGCACGCCTGCACGAATGGCGGAGAGCACCAGCACAGGGATGGTCCACCAATACTGGTTCAGGGCGCTGGGAATGATCTCAGTGGTGATGCCCATGGCCCGCCCGGCCGCATACAGCCCCAGCGAGGGAACACCGATAACCACCAGCAGGGCCACTGCACCGAGCCCGTCCTTGACGGGGTGGCGCCAGTCGAGCCCGATGGCACGGGACACTGATTTGCCGGGCTCGGCCAGGAGGTAGAACACCAACATGACCGGCACCAGGGCAAAGAAGATGTCCAGGATTTGGTACGTGAAGTCGAAGACCTCTCGGTTGTTGAGCACCGTGTTCAGCGTTGACGTACCTTGCGAAATCGGGGCCCGGCTCAGTTTGTCCAGCAGCGACACCACCGAGTAAACAGCCGACTGTCCCAAGGAAAGCCCCAGCACCAGCAACACCTCGATAATGAGACGCCGACGCGAGCGGACACCCCAACCTTGGTACCCGGAGGCTGTCGGGTTGGTGGGTGCTGGAACCGCAGCAGAATCTTCCATACCGCAATCATGCCGCCCTTGGGCACATTTTGTATGCCGCTGGCCTAAGCTCAGTGGCATGAGCGCGCCACGAAAGATCATCATGATCCGCCACGGACAGTCTGCTGCCAATCTTGACCAGACGCTATACAACAGGATTCCCGACTACCGAATCCCGTTGACGGAACTCGGCAAAGTCCAGGCCGCCGCCGCCGGGGAGGAAGTCAAACGGCAATTGGACGGGCGAAAGGTCTGCGTTTACGTGTCCCCTTATCTGCGTGCCTATCAAACTCTCGAAGCCATGAATCTGGGCGACCTTGTGGACCGGACCATCGAGGAGCCCCGGTTGCGTGAACAAGACTGGGCAAACTTTCAAAATCCCGTGGAAATTGCGGATCAAAAGGAACTCCGTAACGCTTACGGCCACTTTTTTTATCGCTTCCGCGAAGGTGAATCCGGCTCGGACGTCTATGACCGGGTTTCTTCCTTCATGGAGACCCTGCACAGGCACTGGCAGAAACCCGACTATGCGCCCAACGCGCTCCTCGTCACGCACGGACTCACCATGCGTTTGTTTTGCATGCGCTGGTTCCACTGGTCCGTGGAGTATTTTGAATCGCTAAACAACCCCGATAATGCCGAAGTCCGGACCCTGGTGCGGACCGGCACGCAATACGCACTTGAAAAGAATTTTGCGCAGTGGACGCCGGTTCACCCTACCGACACCGTATTGGATGCCCCCGAATACACGTGGTAAATATCGTGCCTCATGGGGGCAGAGTGCCCAGAGTTCGGGAGTGGACCGGCCGGTGGGAATGAATGCATGAAGTATGCGCACGCTCTTCCGCATCGATTGCCTTTTGAGCTGGGATCGACGCCGCTGACATGCTGCCTACGAGTTCTCACCTGCGACCTGGCTTGAAGCATTCCTTGGAAGGAATCCAGCGGATCAGCTGCAGGTCAACAACAATCTGAAAAGTTTCTCAATAGGGCAGAGTTCACTGGCCTAATTGCGCAATTGGCTGCACTAAGGGTAGCCTTGCCAAAGGTTTGGGGCACACCTCACGCTGAAGCAACAACGAAACTCTGGGGTACTAGGTGCTGGCAACACTTGTCATTGGTCTGCGTGAAGGCCTTGAGGCAGCCTTGATAGTCGGCATGATTGCAGCATTCCTGCGCCGCAACGGCCACTCCCTGAAGCCCATGTGGCTCGGGGTTGGTACCGCTGTTTTTATCAGCGCACTCATCGGCATCACGCTTGAACTCGTCTCGGCAGCCCTGCCCCAGCAGCAGCAGGAAGCCATGGAAACCGTCATTGGCGCAGTCGCAGTCCTCATTGTGACGTTCATGATCCTGTGGATGAGCAAAAATTCACGCTCCATGAAATCCACGCTGGAAGCCCACGCTGGTTCCGCGTTAAAGGGCGGCTCGGTGTTTGCACTGGCCGGCATGGCTTTCCTTGCCGTTTTGCGTGAAGGCGTTGAAACGGCCGTCTTCATGGTGGCTGCCTTCCAATCCTCGTTGAGCCCACTGGCCGCAGGGACAGGCGCTGTGCTCGGCCTCGCTATTGCCACGGGTGTTGGTTTCCTGCTTTTCCGTGGTGCCATCAAACTGAACCTGGCCAAGTTCTTCAAGGCCACCGGGGTCTTCCTCGTGTTCGTTGCGGCAGGGTTGGTCATGAAGTCGCTGCGCACCGCCCACGAAGCCGGGTGGATCAACATTGGCCAGGACGCAACCGTGAACGTTGCCTGGTTGGCACCTAATGGCAGCGCCCGGGCAGCCATCTTGACAGGCGTTTTCGGCATTCCCAACGATCCACGTCTAGTGGAAGTGCTGGGCTGGGCTTTGTATCTGATCCCCATGCTTGCCTTTATTCTGTGGCCTAGCAGCTGGCGTCCGTCAGCACTTACCCTCCCGCGCGTGCAGGTTTGGTGCGGTGCTGCTTTGGCGGGTTCTGCCCTGGTGTTGGCATTCGCTGCACCCTTGGCCATACCAGCGACTCCCTTGCAGTCAGCCGGGACGCCCGTCACCACCGCTTCCGGTGAGCCCGCTGGCTCGCTGCAGTTTGCCTCTGTTGCGCAGCTTGCCCCCGGGGAACCGGCAACCCTTCTTCTAACATCCCCCGACGGCACGCAAACAAGTCATGCCCTGGACAGTCACGGCACCGAGTCCCATGCAGGGCGCACCACCGAGGTCTTCACAGCAGAAGCATCTCCGGCCACCACCGAAGAACCCGCCAAGGTCTCCACCGACATGCTGGCCCAACTCAACGGTGGGCGCATGCCCGTGGGCATCAGCTCCTCCACCAACCCGGGCCCGTTTGCGGCCGACTGGAGCCACAAGGGAGCCATCACGGTATGGACTGCCAACGGTTCCATCATTGACGCCGTCAACACCCAGGGCGCCACACTGACGCTCAGCGGCGGCGGTCTGAGCACCTCGCGCACCATTGTGGTGGAGGGCGACGGCGGCTGGCTCGTTCCAGCCAAACACGTAGCTGCCACTGTGGCTGAGCTGGCAGATTTTGAATCCGCCACTGCAGAAAACGTGCTGTGGTCCAGATATCTGCCAGCAGTGCTGGGCATCGCGGCCATCATGCTCTTCGCGGCCGCGTGGCGCACTCGCCGGCAACGTTCCACACCCGTCGCCACACCCTAGCCATCCATTCAGCGGTGTCCGCCACAGGCGGCAGCCACTTTTCGCCCCACCACAAACTTGTCAGCCACACCATCCCAAAGGATTCCCATGCCGACTCTTACACCCCGCACATCCCGCAGCACAGCCCCTGCCTTCCTGAAGGGATCTGCGTTCCTGACGGGAACCGCCGTGCTGGCCCTCTCACTTTCCGCGTGTGGAAGCACCGCTGTCTCCGGCAGTACCGCAGCCCCGGCCGGGGATGCCGCACCTGTCAGCAACGGTGCCGCACAAATTGTCGTCAGCGTCGAGAAGGTCAACGGTGAGGAACAGTGCGTCCCCGACTTTTCCTCCGCACCGGCCGGACCTGTCACGTTCACCGTTTCCAACAAGGACGCCTCCGGTGTCAGTGAAGTGGAACTGCTCAGTGACAAGCGCATTCTCGGTGAGCGGGAAAACGTGATTCCTGGGCTGAAGGCCGTCAGCTTTACGGTGACTCTCACGGGCGGGGAATACCGCTTGTACTGCCCCGGTGCCACCACCGAATACAAGTCCTTTACCGTCTCGGGCGCAGCAGCAGAAGCTTCCGGCAGTGGTGTAGCGACGCTGCTAAAGGAAGGTACCGACGGCTACGCCAAGTATGTTTCAGGCCAGGTGGATTCCCTCGTGTTGGCCGTGGCAGCCCTGCAGCAGGCTGTCGATTCCGGCGATGTCCCGGCCAGCCAGAAAGCCTATGCCGAAGCCCGCCCGTTCTTTGAGCGGATCGAGCCGGTGGCCGAGAGCTTCCCCGATCTTGACCCGGCGCTGGACCTGCGCGTGGCCGACGTCGAGCCCGGAACTGAATGGACTGGCTTCCACCCATTGGAAAAGGACTTGTTTGAAACCAAGGCCATCACGGAGAAATCCAAGACCCTGGCTGCTGGCATTGTGAAGAATGTGGGCATTCTGAAGACACGTACGGCCGAGCTGGAGAAAGATTCCGCCTACCAGCCGGAGGAGCTTGCCAATGGCGCCAGCGGCCTGCTGGAAGAGGTGCAGTCGTCCAAGATCACCGGCGAGGAAGAGGCCTATTCCAAGCTTGACCTGGTGGACTTTGCGGCCAACATCGAAGGCTCGCAGCAGGCTTTTGAATACCTGAAGCCGGCGCTGGCGGAAATTGACGGCACGTTGACCGAGCAGATCTCCGCCCAGTTCGAGAGCGTCACCACCGCTCTTGAAGGCTACAAGGACCCCGCAGCCCTGGGCGGTTTCAAGCCGTACACGGACGAGCTGAAAAAGACCGATGCAGCCAAGCTGACCGCACTGATCCAGTCGCTGCAGGCCCCCTTGGCCAAAATTGCTGAAAAGGTGGCAACGGTCTAAATGAGCACACTTCCGGCCCCTCAGCCCGGCGTTTCGCGCCGGAAGTTCTTCAGCCGATCCGCGGCCGTTGCCGGGGCAGGCGGGCTGGCCCTCGGTGCGGCAGGCGGCGCAGCGTTGGCTGCCGCCGCGGCACCGCCGGCCCTGTCCGACGTCGAACGCGCGGCACAGCGTGAGCACCTGAGCTACCCCTTTTATGGGGAGCACCAAAGTGGAATCGAGACTCCCCCACAGGACCACCTCGTGTTCACAACCTTTGACGTGAGCGCAACAACGGCTACCGAATTGCAGCTCGTGCTGGCAAAGTGGTCGGCGGCCATGGCTGAGCTGATGGCCGGGAACCCGGTGGGCAAGGTGGAGCCTGCACGTGAACACGGCATTCCCGTTGACACGGGCGAGGCGACGGACATGGGGCCACAGGGGCTGACCTTGACGCTCGGTTTTGGGCCTTCGCTGTTTGATTCCCGCTTTGGCCTGGAGAAGTTCAAGCCGGTGGATTTTGCCGACCTGCCCGCCATGGCCGGGGAGTCGCTGAATCCGGCGTTTACCGGCGGTGACCTGTGCATTCAGGCCTGCTCGAATGACCCGCAGGTGGCCTACCATGCAGTGCGCAACCTGGCCCGCATGGCCCGGACGTCCGTCACCACCAAGTGGACGGTGCTGGGATTTGGCCGCGCCTCCGCCGGAGCGAACCAGAGTACCCCGCGCAACCTCATGGGGTTCAAGGACGGCACGCGCAACATCACCACCCCGGAGGAACTGACCGAACAGGTATGGGTTGGGACGGAAGCCGGGCAGCCGTGGATGGTGGGCGGCAGCTACCTGGTGGCCCGCAAAATCCACATGCTCGTGGAGACCTGGGACGAGGACACCATTGGCGACCAACAGAGCATCTTTGGCCGCACTAAGAAGGAGGGCGCGCCACTGTCCGGGGAGAAGGAGCACGACGTGCCCAACTTCCATGCCATGACTGACAACTCCCCCGTCATCCCAGCTGATTCACACATCGCCCTGGTGGCACATGAAAACAATGGCGGCACCAAGATCCTGCGCCGCGGCTACAACTTCACCGACGGTCTTGACTCGGTGGGGCGGCTGGATGCGGGGCTGATGTTCCTGTGTTTCCAAAAGAACCCGGAGCAGTTCGTGGCGTTACAGCGCAAGTTGGGGACTTCGGACAGGCTCAACGAGTACATCCGCCATGTGGGCTCGGCCGTCTTTGCGGTCCCCGGCGGGCTGCCGGCGGCAGGAAGCTACTATGGCAAGGAATTCTTCGACTAGCCCGCCGTTGACGCTCCATTGCCGTCCGCGTACCGTGATGCACACTACTGAGTTCCCAGACGTTTCCGTGCACGGCGTTCCCGAGGACAACTACAATGGACGAACCCATTTCCCGCCAACCGTTGGCGCAGGCAGCCGTCAGTGCCACGCACCACGAGGGTAAGTACGACGGCGGCACGCACCACCGGCGGCACGATCACCACGGCTGGTGGTGGAAGACCCTCCTTGCAGGGCTCGCCCTCTGGGTGGCGACGGTTGCCGTCACGGTGATCACACTGAACAGCAACCTCATACCTACCCTGATCCTGCTGGGCAGCTTTCTGGTCCCGTTTTGCGTCATGCTTTTCGTGCTCGAACGCATCGCCGGCAATATCAGCACCCTCCAGGTGATCATCGCTTTCTTCATCGGCGGCATCTGTGGAGTGCTTGGCGCCTCCTTACTGGAGGCTGATTTAGCGCCAAGCCTTCTCTCCTATCTCGGTGTTGGCTTCATTGAAGAATTTGTCAAAGGCCTGCTGTTGATCATCATCGGTTGGCGGGTGATGCCCAAGACTGCCAGCCAGGGCGCCCTGCTCGGCGCGACGGTGGGTGCCGGTTTCGCAGCGTTCGAATCGGCCGGCTATGCGTTCAACGCCGCCATCACCGCACATGGAATCGACTTGGTGACACTCCTTCAAACCGAGATTGTGCGTGCCATTCTGGCCCCGGTTGGCCACGTCTTGTGGACGGCGATCCTGGGCGCTGCCATCTTTGGCGCAGCACGGGGCCGGACTCATTTTCGCCTGAGCTTCGGCATCCTGGCCGCCTTCGTGGGCGTGTCGTTGCTGCATGCGCTCTGGGATTCCTCGGACGGACTCGCCGCCATGCTGGCACTGTGGCTCACCGGGGCCAACCACCAGCAATCTGAGTTCGGATTCATCTCATCAACGACGGCGAGCAGCGCTGAAAACTTGGCGACCGTTCTATATCTCAGCGCCATGGCGGTCACTGCCCTGATCGGGATCATCGTACTCTGGCGCGTCCTGCGCCATCACCGCCGTGCGGCGGTGGCAACCGGTGCTGGCACCACGCCGGTGGCGCCAGCACCCATATCACCAACAAACCCATGACCTCGCCCGAAGACTCTAGTCTGCGGGAGTGGCTTGGGCCCGTACAGCCTTTGCCCGCTTGGCTGAGCCAAAGTTCGAATAGTCCGATTCCCCTGTGGTTCCCCAGACGACAAGCATTTTCAGTGGCCCGTCTCCCGTGTTGCGCAGATCATGAGACGTCCCCACACGGGCCAGGACCGAATCTCCGGTGGCAATGTTGAACGTCTCGTCGTCGACACGCATGCGCCCGGAACCTTCGAGGACGATGTAGATTTCCTCCAGCGCAAGATCTTTCTCGGTGTGTGCATGCATGCCCTCGAATCCGCCCGGCGGCAGTTCCCAGGTTTGCACCGCGACCGGCAGTTCCGATTGGCCATAAAAATGCCATTGGACACGCACCGGCGAGCCCTCGTGAAGTTGATAGTCAAAATCATGGTCACCGGATCGTTCAAGCATCTTCTCTCCTTGGCTCGTTGACCGCAGTTTATCAAGGGCGCCTTGGGACCGCTGCTCCGTAGCTTCTATGCTTCACTCTGCGGTTGAACTGTCCTGGGATTTCATGTTCGGAGAGCCTCAAGGATGGAGCCGTGGCGGCCAATGGCCTCCGGGGAGCTTCCACTGCCGGCAACATAGCGATCAGGGCTGACAAGCAGCACGCGGTTGTCCGGTGAAAAGTTGGTCTCTGCAGCGCCCTGGATCTCGAAGACGAGGAACACCACTGGCATACCGCGCCAACACGCAGCGCCAACGTCAGGTCTGGTTTCTCCTGCTCGCCCCCACACAACCCAGCACCAGCCGGTCGTGGGCAGTTCGTCGTAAAGGCGCCCGCCCCCAGACAACCGTGGATTGCTCAACCGTCGGCCCGCACCTTTTGCGGTTGACAAGGAACCGCTCGAGTAGGCCAGTTCAAGCATCCCGGCTGTGCGCCCGAGTTTTGCCTGTACGGCTGGGCGCCGCAAGATCCAGGGTGAGAGACGCCCGACAACGCGTCGGATTGAACTGCGTCGGGTGGTCAGTGCAGCAGTTACCCGGGCGACGCCGTTGACCATGCTTCTGGCCGTAGGCCGCCGCTCCTGTTCATAGCTGTCTAAAAGCTTCTCCGCCGCCTCGGGGGAAGCCATGAGGTCCACCATGGAGAGCTTCCAGATCAGGTTGTGCGCGTCCTGGACTCCGGCGTTGAGGCCCTGTCCTCCGACGGGGCTGTGGACGTGGGCTGCATCGCCTGCCAGAAAGACATTGCCCTTGCGGTAGCGGTCAACCAATCCGTGGCTGAGCTTGAACTGCGACGTCCATGTCACATCATGGCTACCAAATTCCAAGCCGGTCCGTTTCCGAATCAGGTCATCCAAAAAACCTGCGTCGATACTCAAAGGTGATCCCTTGGCTTGAGTGGGGACGTGGGCGATGATGCGCCACCGGTCCACTTCCGGCATCGGAACCACAAGCAGCAGGCCATCCGGGTCCAGGTGCACGCGACCTTCGTCTTGGGGAATCGGCAAGGTGCTTTTGACGTCCGCGAGGACAAACGTTGCCCCGGCATCACGGCGTCGAAGCCGGAGCCCAACTTGGTCACGAACTCGGCTGCGCCCTCCGTCACAGCCAACCAGCCAGCGTGACGTGATCTTTTCGCCGTCACCTTCACCCTGCATCAAGGCCTCGATGCCACGGTCCGTCTCGCGCAGCTCGGCAAGAGACGTCCCCCATTCCACTGCACCCCCAAGATAGCTGAGGTGGTCTTCCAAGACTTGTTCAGTGGCGTCCTGCGGAATGGAGAGCCAATACGGGTAAGCGGTGTCGCACCAGGGCAGCCCGAGCAGGTCCACACGGGTCGCTTGGCGGGCGGAACCGGCGTACACGTTCAGGGCCGCAAACGGGACTCCCTTGGCGAGCATGGCGTCGGCGACCCCCATGACCGCGAAGACTTCCATGGTGCGCGCATGCGTGACAAGTGCTTTGGAGTGAGTTGAGCGGCCAGATTTGTGGTCGATGATTCGCACGCTCAGGCCGAGGCGCAGGGCTTCGCAAGCCGCGGTCAGTCCAGTGGGACCCGCCCCCACCACCAGAACATCTACGTCGGACTTTTTCCGGGGATTAGCTGCGGAGGGCGGGCCGTTGGATGGGCGATGGTTCATACAAAAAAGACTACCAACAAAATAATACATGGATGTCTCATTTTTTCAATCGGTCACTAACATTGACTACGACAAATGCGGGGGCTGGCCCCTGGCGCCGATAGTCTGGACGCACATCCTCAAGTTCGGACGAACCCATGAAAGGCCCCATGGAAAGCCCCAGCCCAGTGGCAGTGACGCGCATTGATGTGGACCGCCATCGTCGAGCCCTGCTTGCGGCTGCAGCCGAGGAGCTCTCCCGCAACCCGGAATCCTCCATGGCGGACGTGGCTCAGGCCGCAAACTTGACAAGAGCTACCCTCTATCGACATTTCAGCAACCGTCAGACGCTGCTCGAGGCAATCCAAACGGAAGCCCTCACCCGTGCAGGGCAGACGCTGACCGACTGCCGGCTCGAAGAAGGAAATGCCCTCGAAGCCCTCAAGCGTGTGGTGTCAGCACTGAGCAAACACGGAATGTGCTTTCGTATCATTCTCATAAGGCCCCCCGAACACAACGCACCATTCCGCACCCGGCGCGAGCAGATCCTCTCGCCCATAATTGAGGTTGTCAGGCGAGGCCAGGCCGAGGGTGACATCCGCACAGACCTTTCCCCCGAGTGGATCCTCACTGCTTTAAAGTCCCTCCTTATGGCGGCCGTTCGGGATGCCCCGGCCACAAAACAGTCCGACATGGACGTCGCCGAGCTGATCTTCCGCACCCTGATCGACGGCATCTCCACGGCAGACCGGGCAGCTCCTGCAAAAGACTAGGCATGATTGTTTCGTTGACCCTCTGGGTGTTGTCCGTGGAACGGAAGCGCCAAGCAGGCCACCAAACCACCTTCAACTCGCCGACCGCCTAGTGTCCGCCGCGAGGTCTTGACAAGTATCCGAACCAGGACGATCCTAAAAAGAAGGATCATAGTTTTTAGAGTTTATTGATCCTTGCATCCAGTTGCTTCCACTTCGATGAAGGACATGTCATGTTGTACGCACTCTCAGCGACCACCCACATC
>NZ_JAUNVV010000040.1:24025-30300 GCF_030540645.1 Arthrobacter sp. | reverse complement strand
ACTAATATTTGGGTGGGGGTGTGGGGGGGGGGGGGGGGGGGGGGGGCCCGCGCGGCCCCCCCCCCCCCCCCCCGCCCAGCAAGGTGTTGTTGCTACTCGGGTACTGCCACGATTACCTGTGCGGCGCGCAGGATGCGTTCGCCGGACTTGTAGCCGTTGCGCAGCACCTGGCTGACGGTGTCAATTTCGACGTCGGCCGAAGGCTGCTGGATGAGCGCCTCGTGCACGGTCGGGTCAAAAGGAACACCGATGGTGTCGATCCGTTCCAGGCCGTACGTTCCGAGCGTAGTCTCCAGCTTTCCGGCGATCGCTGCAAACGGTCCGTCGGCGATGTCGCCGTGGGCACGTCCTGCGTCGATGTCGTCGAGCACGGGAAGCAGCGAGTTGAGGACTCCGATGACAGCCATCTGTCCGGCAACTGCGCGGTCGCGCTCTACACGCTTGCGGTAGTTCACGTACTCGGCTTGCAGGCGAAGAAGGTCATTCTTCAGCTCTGCTGCTTCGTCACCGGCACCCTGGGCGACTGATTCCTCGGCAGGGACCTCAAGACCGTTGAGGATGTCCTCCGCCTGGGACAGGGCGTCTCCCTGGGTATCGGCAGTGCTTTCGTCAGGCTCGAGAACCGGCTCTACGGGCTCGTTTCCTTCGGGATTCACAGACTCAGACATGGTTACTTCTTCTCGTCTGCGTCTTCGTCGATGATCTCTGCGTCAACGATGTCCTCTTCAGGCGCGCCTTCCGGTGCGGCGCCGTCGGAAGATTCGCCGGCGTCAGCTGTGGCCCCCTCAGCCTGGGCTGCGGCGTAGATGGACTCGCCCAGCTTGGACTGTGAAGCCTGCAGCTTCTCGAACGCGGCCTTTACGGCATCGTCGTCGTCGCCGGCCAGAGCGGTCTTGAGCGCGGTGACATCTTCCTTCACCGGGTTCTTGACGTCCTCGGGCAGCTTGTCGTCGTTGTCGGCCAAGACCTTGTCGACGGAGTAGTGCAGCTGCTCTGCGGAGTTGCGCAGATCTGCTGCCTCGCGGCGTGTCTTGTCTTCGGCGGCGTGCTCTTCAGCTTCACGAACCATGCGCTCAATGTCATCCTTGGACAGCGAGGAGCCGCCCGTGATGGTCATGGACTGCTCCTGGCCGGTGCCCTTGTCCTTGGCGGACACGTGCACAATGCCGTTGGCGTCGATGTCGAACGTGACCTCAACCTGCGGGACGCCGCGAGGAGCAGGAGCAATGCCCGTCAACTCGAACGTGCCCAGCGGCTTGTTGTCGCGGGTGAACTGACGCTCGCCCTGGAAGACCTGGATGGCCACCGACGGCTGGTTGTCATCTGCCGTGGTGAAGGTCTCGCTACGCTTGGTCGGGATGGCCGTGTTGCGCTCGATCAGGTTGGTCATGACACCGCCCTTGGTTTCGATGCCCAAGGACAGCGGCGTGACGTCGATCAGGAGAACGTCCTTGCGCTCACCCTTCAAGACACCGGCCTGCAGTGCGGCACCAACGGCCACGACCTCATCCGGGTTGACGCCCTTGTTGGGCTCCTTGCCGCCAGCCAATTCCTTGACCAGTTCGACGACGGCGGGCATGCGGGTGGAGCCGCCGACGAGCACGATGTGGTCAATGTCGGAAACCTTGATGTTGGCTTCCTTGATGACGTCGTTGAACGGCTTCTTGGTGCGCTCGAGCAGGTCCTTGGTCAGGTCCTGGAGCTTGGCGCGGGTCAGCTGCTCGTCCAAGTGCACCGGACCGTCGGGGGTGACGGAGAGGTACTGCAGGGAAACGCTGGTGCTGGACGAGGAGGAGAGTTCCTTCTTGGCCTGCTCAGCGGCTTCCTTCAGACGCTGCAGGGCGATCTTGTCCTTGGACAGGTCGATGCCCTTGACCTTGAGCTGGTTCAGCAGGTACTCAACGATGCGCTGGTCCCAGTCGTCGCCGCCGAGGCGGTTGTCACCGTACGTGGCACGAACCTGGATGGTGGAGAAGTCGTCCTCGTCCTTGCCAACTTCCAGCAGCGAGACGTCGAACGTTCCGCCACCGAGGTCGAATACGAGGATGAGCTCGTCTTCCTTGCCCTTGTCCAGGCCGTACGCGAGCGCGGCAGCTGTGGGCTCGTTGACAATGCGCAGCACGTTCAGGCCGGCAATTTCGCCAGCTTCCTTCGTGGCCTGGCGCTCGGCGTCGTTGAAGTACGCGGGGACGGTGACCACTGCGTCGGTGACCTTTTCACCCAGGTAAGCTTCGGCGTCGTTCTTGAGCTTCATCAGGATACGGGCGGAAATTTCCTGCGCCGTGTACTTCTTGTCATCGATCCCGATGCTCCAGTCGGTGCCCATGTGACGCTTGACGGAGGCGATGGTGCGGTCGATGTTGTTGACGGCCTGGCGCTTGGCGATCTCGCCAACCAGGACTTCCCCGCTCTTGGAGAAGGCAACCACTGAAGGAGTGGTGCGCCCGCCCTCGGCGTTGGCGATGACGGTGGGCTCGCCGCCTTCCAGGACGGAGACGACTGAGTTGGTGGTTCCGAGGTCAATACCTACGGCACGTGACATAAGAGTGATTCCTTTCATGAGACGCTGAGTGAACTGGTCCGCCACGTTGGCGGCGGGTCGCTCAACCAGCGGTATTGAGCGTTCTGCACTCAACTTTACTCAGCCTCGCTTCCATGTCAAATAGAGTTGAGCGTAGTTGACTCAACTTTCACTTTGAGCGAACAAGAACGACGTCGGAGCGCTGGTTTTTGTGCTGCAGCCGCGTTCCGTTGTCTGGTAACGATGCGCAGGAACAGAAATGGCGCACGGCTGGCGGACAACGGTGCGTCGTTACAACTTTCCTGCCTTCGTCCAGAATTTAACTGGCTCTGGTCGTGGCACTGCCGTGGGCGTACGCTGCCTTTCATGAGCGAGCAAACGCCCCCAGCCCAGCATTCCGGCGCGCAACACGGAGATGTCTACACCCACGGCCACCATGAGAGCGTATTGCGGTCGCATGCGTCACGGACTGCGGCGAATTCCGCAGGCTATCTGATTCCATATCTTCAATCAGGGCATCGTGTCCTGGACGTGGGTTCCGGACCGGGCACCATCACTGCTGATTTTGCCCGCCTGGTGGCTCCCGGTGAGGTGTTGGGCCTTGACCGGTCACCGGAAGTCGTTGCAGCCGCCACAGTATTGGGAAGCCGGCAGCAGCTGAAAAACCTGAGTTTTGCGGTGGGGGATATCTACCAGCTGGATTTTCCGGACGGGAGCTTTGATGTGGTCCACGCGCATCAAGTCCTGCAGCACTTGAGCGACCCTGTCGCGGCCGTGAAGGAACTGCGCCGCGTGGCGAAACCGGGCGGCGTCGTGGCTTTGCGGGAGGCTGATTTCCACGGGATGTTCTGGTACCCGGAACTGCCCGAACTGGAGGAATGGATGGACCTCTACCAGCATGTGGCCAGGCACAACCACGCCGAACCGGACGCTGGTCGGCGCTTGCTTCATTGGGCACAAGCGGCAGGATTTGCCGATGTCACACTGTCCAGCAGCAACTGGCTGTATGCAACGGCCAAACAGCGCAGCTGGCTTTCCGACGACTGGGCCGAGCGGGTGGAACAGTCGGCACTTGCCAAGCAGGCTGTGGCCTACGGCTTGGCTGACGCTGCACGGCTGGCGTACATCGCTGCGGGCTGGCGCGCCTGGGGCGACAGCGAGGATGGCTGGTTTGTCATGCCGAACGCCGAGATCATCGCCCTGGCTTAGCCGGAAGGGCGGAGCTAACGAGGAGAGTCCACGATGGACAAAAGCCGTCTGGAGGCGCTTAGCAACGGCGTGCTGGCGATCCTCATCACCATCATGGTGCTCGAGTTCAAAACACCGCAGACAACCGATTGGGCGGGGCTGGCCGCGGTGGCGTATGTGATCCTGCAGGCTGGATTCATCCGCCAGCAGGGACACAACGGCCCGCTTGCAACGGCCATCGGCAGGAACGTGAAGGCTCGCAGCACACCCGTCATCTATGTGGCCGGCTGTGCACTGACTTTCATATCATCGATGTTCGGGCTTGCCGCCTACGCCATAGTTGCCGGCCTCTGGCTGGTCCCTGACCGTGGCTTGGAGCGGGCTCTTCGCAACGGCACGTCGGAGGCATAAGCCCGCACAACAAGGTGGCGCTAGGCCGGAGGCAGCAGTTCAGCGATCAGTAGTTGGATCCGAGCCTTGATGTCGTCTCGAATGGGCCGGACGGCGTCCACTCCTTGGCCGGCTGGATCCGCCAGCTCCCAATCTTCGTAGCGTTTGCCGGGAAAGATGGGGCAGCTGTCGCCGCAGCCCATGGTGATGACGACGTCGGATTCCTCCACGGCCTGCACCGACAGAATTTTCGGGGTTTCCGCCGACATGTCGATTCCGTCCTCGGCCATCGCTTCCACCGCTGCCGGGTTCACCGACGCCGCCGGGGCCGAGCCGGCAGAACGGACTTCGATGTCCCCGCCCGCCAATTCGCGCAGATACGCTGCCGCCATTTGGGAGCGTCCGGCGTTGTGCACACAGACGAAGAGTACGGAAGGTTTCTGTTCAGTCATGGCGATTCCTTCGAGGTGAAATAGTGTTTGCGTGCCCACAGTGCAGCATAAACCAGGGCGCCGAGGACGGGAACCTCAATCACAGGACCCACGACGCCCTGGCAAAGGCCAGCTTGCTCAAAGCGCTGGCGGATTCCAACCTGTTGCGCCTGCTGTCGATCGTGAAGTCCAGCCCCATCAGGTCCAATGGCCGCGCCGAGGCGTGCGTCCGCAAACTCACCCGTCTGCTGGGGCTGAGCCAGCTGCGGAGAGCATTCTCGCGCGGTAGGCGCTGTAGGCTTGGCGGGTGCAATTTTCCCTTTGGCTGGCCCTTGCCGGCGCTGGCGCCATGATCAGCCTGACTCCCGGTGCGGGTGCCATCAACACCATGTCGAACGCGCTCGTTTCGGGTTTCCGCCGCTCCTTCTGGGGCATTCTGGGCCAGCAGCTGGCCCTTGTCATCCACGTCGTCATTGTGGCTGCCGGCGTGGGCATTCTCGTCTCCAGCTCGCCATTCCTGTTCGCCATGATCCGCTACGTTGGCGCCGCCTATCTTGTCTATCTGGGCGTCATGAAGCTGCTGGCCAAGGCAGAGAAGGACGACGGCGGCAACACGCCTTCCATTGTCGAGTCCGGCCCGTCGATGTTCCGCCGCGGGCTCTGGGTCAACTTACTCAACCCCAAGGCGATCGTCTTCTTTTTGGCGTTCATGCCGCAATTCATCCGTCCGCACGATCCGCTGCTTCCCCAGTACGTCATCCTGACCGCCACAGTGGTCTTCATTGACGTCATCGTCATGTGGTTCGTTTTTGCCGCCGGCGCCAAGCAACTCAAGCACCTGACCACCAGCGAGCGCGGGCAACTGCTGTTGAACAGAATATTCGGCATCCTGTTCATTGGCGTTGGCATCTTGCTCGCCCTCGTGTAGCTCATCCCAGCACACTTCGCCAAGACCCTTCGCCACCACCCAGCGGCAGGCGCCGATAGACTGTTTCAATGACCACCCCCTTCCGGATCATTACCGTGTGCACCGGCAATATCTGCCGCTCCCCCATGGCCGAGTTCATGCTGGCAGATGCCGCCGAAAAAGCCGGACTGGACTTGGTCGTCGACTCCGCAGGGACGTCGGCGTGGGAAATTGGCAACCCAATTGACTCTCGTGCCAAGGCAATCCTGGCTCGCCACGGCATCGTCACGCCAGCGCACGCGGCACGTAAGTTCAAGCCGTCTTGGTTTGCCGAACGGGATCTGATTCTGGCTCTTGACACCGACCACTATGAGGCTCTGCGAGCACTGGCCCCGAACAAGGAAGCAGCAGAGAAGGTACGCATGCTGCGCTCCTTCGACCCCGACATGGCACACGCCCAACCCGCACAACAGGGTATTTACGACCCCTGGTTCGGCAACGCGAAGGACTTTGAAGTCAGCTGGGACCTGATCTCCTCAGCGATTCCCGGCATCCTGGCGCATGCACGTGGCTAGTCCCTCCCACGCACCCCAGCGTCCGGTGATCATCGCGGTCGACGGTCGTTCAGGCGCCGGAAAAACGACCATTGCCGTGGAACTGGCTGCACTGCTCCGCCGCCACCGCACCGTCTCACTGTTCCATCTTGAAGACATCTACCCCGGCTGGGACGGGCTCGTCGGCGGAGTGGAACGGTACATCACTTCCGTGCTGGAACCCCTGCATCATGGCTTGCCTGCCACGTGGACGGCGTGGGATTGGGAAGCCCGGAACGACGGCG
>NZ_JAUNVV010000040.1:0-23925 GCF_030540645.1 Arthrobacter sp. | reverse complement strand
GTTCAGGCAATGCGGTCTGGCTGGACAGTTCCATCGCGGAAAGTTCCCCACCAACTGCACCTGGGAAGGCCCCCGCCGGTGCTGACCGGGCACGGTTTTCCATCATGGCCGATGACTCCGGCTGCTTCGGCCAGCTTGCCCGGCATGACTCGGCTATAACAACGGTGGCCGCAGGGCAGGTGACGGCTCGCATAGAAGGGCCGTTCTTCAGCTGGTTGGATTCGGTATGGGGACGCAAAGCCGTGCGCGCCCCCGAGCACTATCCCGCCGATTTCACCCTTGGCTGGCTGGGCTATTTGGGGTATGAGCTCAAAGCCGAAACAGGTGGTGCGGCAACTGCTCAGGTAAGTTCTCCTAGCACGGCCGGCCCCCTGCCGCTGCCTGCCGCAGCCTTACTCTTTGCCGGCCTGGCAGTGGTCCTGGATCACCACGATGACTGCCTCTACGTCTTATCACTGACCAGCATCCAGCATCCGGCGTCTTCCGCTGAGGCGAAGGAATTCCTGGCCAGCGTCCGCTCCGCCATCCACACCGCAGAACACGGCACCACCACCGGCAATAAGCCCGCCGCCGCTCCCCCGGCTGTCACACCGATCCCCCACTTCACTGCCCGTGACGGGGAGCTGCGCTACAAGGAGATGATCGCTGCAGCACAGGCAGAGATTTATGACGGCAACTCCTACGAGATCTGCCTGACCACCCAATTGGAAGCCCGCACACCCGACAAGGTGGACGCGTGGGCGGCCTATGCTGCGTTGCGGAAGCGCAGTCCTGCACCGTTTGCAGCGTTCATGCGGCTAAATTCACTGAGCATTTGCAGTACGTCCCCTGAACGCTTTCTGCGCATCAGCTCGGAGGGTCTCATGCGAGCCGAACCCATCAAGGGGACCCGCCGCCGCGACGTCAACCCGGACATTGACGACGCGCTCAAACAGGATTTGGCCACGTCGTTGAAGGACCGCGCCGAAAATGTCATGATCGTGGACCTCCTACGCAACGACCTCTCCCATTTCGCCCTGCCCGAATCATTGACGGTCCCACGGCTGTGCGCCATCGAAAGTTACGCCACCGTGCACCAGATGGTCAGCACCATCGAAGCGCAATTAGCCCCGGGCAGCTCGCGTGCGCAGGCTCTCGCCGCGGCGTTCCCGGCAGGGTCCATGACGGGTGCCCCAAAAATCAGCACCATGGCCATCCTCGACTCCCTTGAGGCCGGACCCCGCGGCATTTATTCCGGGGCTATCGGCTATTTTTCGCTCAATGCCGCCTTGGATTTGTCCGTGGTGATCCGCACACTGGTCCTCCAGGACACGCACGACGGCGGCACACACCTCTCGCTGGGGATCGGCGGTGCCATCACGGCAGACTCCCAGGACGAGGCGGAATGGCAGGAGATCCAGGCCAAGGCATACGGCGTTTTATCCACCCTCGGCGCCGATTTCCCGTGTTGAGACCCGCATAAACGCACCTTGACGCCCAAACGCACCTTGCCCGCTTAAACGGCGTAACCATTCCCCGCATGTGCGGCAAAGGTGCGTATTTACTTCAGCAACTTATTGCAAGGTGGCAGTCAAGCGGGCTACGTTGTCCACATAACGGGCCAGAATCGGCCGCTTGACCCATTCCTCCAAGTGCAGCTCACGTGAAATTGAACGGTAATGGTCCTCCACGGCATGCATCTGCCGCACCACATCACTGTCAATCATCATGACCGTCACCTCAAGGTTCAGGGAGAAGCTGCGCATGTCCATGTTCGAGGAGCCAATCACGGCCACATCGTAGTCCACCGTAAAGTGCTTGGCGTGCAGCACCAGCGGCTTGGGATACAGGAAGATGCGGACACCGGCCCTGAGCAGAGCCTCATAATACGAACGCTGGGCATGATGAACAAGGAATTGGTCGCCCACCTCTGAAACGAAGAGTTCCACCACAACTCCACGCTGGGCGGCGGTGGTGATGGCATACAGCAGCGAGTCGTCTGGAACGAAGTAGGGGCTGGAGATGGTGATGCACTCTTCAGCCGAGTACAACAAGGTGTTGAACAAGCGCAGGTTGTTTTCGGTGATGAACCCGGGACCGCTGGGCACTACCTGACACAGCGGGCCGGTGGCGAAGGAATCCCAATGGTAGGTTGCCAGCTGCGACTCAAGCGACTCTTCCGTCTCTGCAGACCAATCGGTGGCAAACATGACGTTCAAAGTACCCACGATGGGTCCTTCCAAACGCGTCATCAGTTCAACCCACTTGCGTCCCACGGTGTGGTTTCGCTTCTTGCGATAGGAAGGTTCGATGATGTTTTGGGACCCGGTGAACCCAACGCGTCCATCGATGACAAGAATCTTCCGGTGGTTGCGCAGGTCGGGCCTGCGCCACTGGCCCTTGACCGGGAGCAAAGGCAGCATGCGCCGCCACTGAATCTGGCTTGCCTTGAGCCGGCGGATCATTCCACGGTAGCCAGGTACCCGAAGCGAACCAATGTGGTCAAAGAGCACCCTGACCCGCACACCCCGCTCGGCGGCTGCTTCCAATTCTGCGAACAGCCGTTCAGTGCAGGCGTCAGAGCTCATAATGTAGAACTCTGCGTTGACGTAGTTGGTGGCTCTACTGACTTCATCAGCCATGGCGTCCAGGGAATCCTGGTAGCCCTCAATCAGCTGAACCTTGTTGCCACCCAGCGCCGGAAAATAGCCCAAATTTTGGTTCAATTCCATGGCTGATTTCACCCACGCCGGTCCATGATATTCAGGGACCAGCGCCGCAATATTCTTGGTCCCCTCCAAGATGCGGAGATTGACGGCGTCCTGTGCCTCCCTCCGTCGTCGGGAAAGCCGAAAGTTGCCAAACATGAGAAATAAAATCAGGCCGATATAGGGAAGGAAGAAGATGCACAAAAGCCACGCCATGGCCGTGGTGGGGCGGCGATTGCCTGGGATGACACCGAGAACCACAAGTCGGATGGCCAAATCCACCAGCAACACGAGCACTGAAAGCCAGGTGCTGGCAATCGGTAGGCTGAACACCGTCCAAACCACGCAGCTCTCCCCTCAAAAAGTCCCAATTTGCAGGCTTTTCGCCTTTGCAGGTGACACCAGCCTAATCGTAATCACGGCGGCTGTGGCCCCGCCGTAGAAGCTTGCGGAGCACCGTCTAGGATGAGCCTCATCAGCCGTTGATTTCCATAGAAAGCAGATTCGTCATGAGCAGTTCCGAAAACCCTCAAGTATCCGTCGATATTTTCTCGCTGGACCCACAAAAGCTTGCCGACAAAGCTATTAAGGGATTACGCACAGCTTTTGCCATTAGTGGTGCTGCAGCATTGATTCTAGGCATCCTCCTCCTGCTGTGGCCCAGCAAGACCCTCGCTGTGGTGGCCGTGTTCCTAGGCATCAACTTCCTCATCACGGGCGCAGTGAAAGTGGCGTTGGGCATTTTCAGTCACAGCCTTTCCACCGGTCTGCGCATTCTTGACGTGCTCCTTGGCCTGTTGATTCTGGTGGCGGGTGTCATTACATTGCGCAATGCCGCCGCCACCGGCGAAGCTCTGTTGATCTTCACCGTCATCTTCATTGGCATTGGCTGGATCATCGAAGGGATCATCGCCATTGCCGAGGCCGGAAAGGGCTCCACCCGTCTCTGGGCCATTGTGTTTGGTGCACTCAGCGTGCTCGCAGGGATCGTCGTTCTGGTGGTCCCCGTATGGACGGCACAGTGGCTGCTGCTCGTCACCGCCATCATGCTCATCATCCTGGGCATTGTCGGCTTGGTCAGGGCATTTACGTTTGGCAAGTCGCTTACACAAGGCAGCTAAGCTCTAGAGCATGACAGTTTTGGTGTTTTTGGATCCCGCCCACCCCGCTGGTCGCTTGGCCGACGCCGCATCCCCGACCATTTTGGCCACGGACCAAGGCGTCACTCGGGGGGACGGGGTCTTTGAGTCCATGCTGGCCGTTAACGGAGTGCCGCGCAAAGAGCAGTCACACCTTGACCGTTTGGCCGCGTCCGCGCACATCATGGATTTACAGATTCCTGCCGAAGGTGTGTGGCGGGCGGCCATCACCACCGCCCTCGCAGCCTACGTGCGCGATGCTGGCGATGAGGGCCAGGCTGTTGTGAAGCTCATCGCCACCCGAGGTCCGGAAGGCGCCAATGTACCAACTGCCTGGGTGCAGGTTGCGGCCATCTCACCAGCATTGGCACAACAACGGGCCCAGGGGATCGAGGTAATTTTGCTCGATCGCGGCTACGACAGTGATGTGGCAGCCCGCGCACCCTGGTTGTTGCTGGGTGCAAAAACCCTCTCCTACGCTGTGAACATGGCAGCCCTGCGCCACGCTCACAACCTTGGCGCGGACGACGTGATTTTCACCAGTGGCGACGCACTCGTGTTGGAGGGTGCGACGTCGTCCGTCTTGTTGGCACACGTCTCCGACGACTCCGGCGTTCCCGTTAAGCGGCTCATTACCCCGAATCTGGACACCGGCATCCTGCCCGGCACCACACAGGGAGCACTGTTTGCCGCTGCCAAAGAGGCTGGATGGGAGCTGGGCTACGGGCCAGTCACGCCCGCGGACCTGCTCGATGCGGACGCAGTCTGGCTGATCTCCAGCTTGCGGCTTCTGGCCCCCGTCAACACGATCGACAGGCAGGGTATTGGTGTCCCGGAAGTCCGGGCACAGCTCACTGAAGAGCTCAGCGTGCTGCTCGCACAGACCCTGTAGGGGCCAGAGCCTCGTTTAGCCGGCCGACTCCTGCGCGGATTCCCGGGCTGTCATTTGACGCAGGAACCCTGCGCTTTGGCGGGCGGAGAGGCCAGGCAGGTATGCCGCCGTGATGGCCAGGCCAATGGCCGGCAGCGCCAGAGGATCTTGGTAAAACATGTAGAGCGTCCGGTGCTCCGGCTGGAAACGCGATTTGAAAGCAGCCAGGGACTTGAATCCGTACATGGGTTCCAAGGCGTTGCCCAGCATGCCCAAAACCTTCTCAACCACGGACTGCTCCGCGTCCGAGGTGACTTCGCCAGCATTGGCCAGCGGCGAACCGGACAGTGAGATCATCGGGACCTCTTCCTTGAAATGGGTCACTGCAGAGGCGATGAGGAACTCCATCACTCCCTTGAACCCATCCGTGCGCCGCCGCATGAAGTCCAGCGTCCATCCGGAGATCTCCCGGTTCGTGTACACCGGCAGCCAACTCGTCACACCATGAACCAGCCCGTCGTCGTCGACCGCCACGCAGCACAGGACGTGGTCATCTTTGAGTTCGTCGAGCCCACCGAGGGTGAAGCCCATCTCCGGCAGAGACTTGTCCGACACCCATTCTTCGGAGATCTCCGCCAACTGGGCCCTGATTCCTGGAGGCATGGCAGAGTATGCGTACCAGCGGTCCTCAATGCCGAGTTTGCTTGCCCGGTTCAGTGCGGTGCGCACGTTCTGCCATTCCTTCCCCTTGAACGTCATGGCCTCAACGTTCAGCAGCGTTTCCTCGGCGACTTCCAGTGCCTCAAAATGCAGTCCTTCCAAGGCCTCACCCACTTGGTTCGTTGCGGAGTAGAAGCACGGGATCAGACCCTGCTCTACGCAGTAGGCAACAAAGTTCCTCGCAGCAGGGCCCTGCCCGTCAACTGCGCCGAAAGGCCCGCTGACGGTCAAGGCGACCCCGTTGTGCACCTGGTAGGCAACTGCGTTGTTCCCATCCGCGCTGTACCAGTAGGAGTTGTTCTCCCATAAGGCCATCCATGACAGGGAGCCGCCACCGTCCTGAAGCAGCTCGCGGACTTTGGCACCGCCATCAGCAGACTCTGCCGTGGCTGAGCTGTACAACCGCAGGTTTCTGTATGCCAGCACCCCAAACACTACCCACACGACCGCCCCGCCGAATCCGTAGACCAGCACAGTCATGAACCCCTGGGGAAGCCGGACCACAAAGGGCAGCGGGAAGGGAATGAGTATGTGGACCAGCTGCGCCAGCAGGTCACCAATGTTCAGCCGACCCAAGTTCCCTTCCACAAACCACACCACCCCGTACAGGGCAACCACCACAACAGTCACCCACAGGATGGACCGCAACAGCTTCTTGGCTGCGTGAATGCCCGGGGAGACCTGAAACTTCCCGCGGTTCACAAGCAGCAGCACTGCTATGCCGGCTGGAACCACGGCGGCAGGCAGGATGTAGATCGCCAGGAAGCCCTTATCAATATCTCCCGCCGCCATTTCAGCCGACACGAGGAACTGCACAAACACGAACAGCACCACCACAGCCACCACAGCATTGATCACCACAGCCGTCCAGAGCGCCAGGCGACGCCCCCGGCGCAGGCCTTCGGAACACATCAGCAACAGCAACAGCGGAATCATGGAGAGCACCACTGCCCCGATACTGTTGACACCCGCTATTGACTGCAAACTGATGCACGCTGCGTCTGTGTCGCACATTTCACGCAGCTCATCGGCATCCGGGCGGCCCTGCAGCATCAAAAGCTCCACCGTGGACAGCGGACCAACTGCAAAACTAACGGTGACTTGGGAAAGCAGCGGTCCGATCGCAAATACCCCGACAATGGTGGCAAGCAGGAACCGGGCTTCACGCAACGACGGCCGGACGAAAAGCTTTCCGGTGTGCAGCCGCCTCCCCGTACCGAGCAGGCGCCCGGCCAAGACGCCAACTACGGCACCGGTCAAGAACTGCAGCGTCTCTGCAGTCCCTACATAGAGCGCAAACATGATGGCGGACGCCACCAGCCAGGTACGAACGCGGTGACGCCACAAATTGTTCAAGGATGCCGTGGCCGCTCCAAGCGCTGTGGCGGCGCCACCAAAGGCACCCACCACATAGTTGCCCCCAAGGAACCCCAGCCACACGTCATTGCTCACAGTGCCCCATGCCACCACGACCGACAACACCACTGCACTGACCACGCTTCCCAACAGGAACATGGCGACGGCCCGCCATGTTCCTACGGTGCGTTCGGCAGTGCCGACGCCAATAGCGACGGTAACAAGTGACAAGAGAAAAACTAGCCAGGAGCCGGCAAAGAAGGCGCTCACCAGCAGCGTCCACCAGGTTCCCCAGACGCCGTCGAGGTTCAGGCCAACGGCTGCCAGCACGTCTTCAGCTGGGCCGCCACTGAGCCCACCCGTGGCAACGGTGGCAACAATGACGAGCAGCACCAGTGCTGCCGTTGCCGGGAACTTTCTGAGGAGCGGAACGATATCGCTCAATCGACGCTTGGAAGCGCTGGCGGCAACTGGCTCGCTCGTCATCTCTCGTCCTCAGGTTGACGTTGCAATGTTCTCACCCGACGAAGCACGCTCCGCCTGCCGCGCGCTCTGCCGCATTGACAGGGCCGCACTTGGGAGGCGGACTTGACCGCGGAAGCAATTTCCCGCCCCCTTGTCCGCTTGAACAGAGCCTAGCGCGTTCCAAGGATTTATCCAGAGGCCAAGGCCATTGATGCCATTTCCTGTGTTTTAAGGGATTCCAGAACGTGCTGAGTTCTGCGGTCAGTGGCCCGCGGGTACAGACCGTGGAGGAACCAGCGGGCGCAGCTTGTTGCCCAACACGATGATCACCACACTCGTGAGGATGAAACCCACCGCAATGACAAGGCAGGTCACAAGAACGGCACCATAGCCGCCAATGGCGGGGTTCAGAAACGGATACGCATACCAGTTGATGACCGCCCCGCGCGTGAGCGAATATGCCAGATACGCCAGTGGAAAGACCACGGCAATCCCCAGGCTTTTCAGCGGGATCGGGTTGCGCGGCGACTGAATGAGCCAGTCGGCGACCACAATAACAGGCATGACATAATGCAGCCACGTGTTGATCCACGGCAGCAGCGAGCCCAGGTCAACATCGCGCAGCAAGGCGCTAAACACCACCCCAACCAGAGCCATGCACACCACCGAAATACAGCGCAACAAGTCCCAGAGCGGGCCTGCGGCCTTCCCCCGCCACGTCAGCACGGCTTCAACCACAAGCACGACGGCGGCGAAAATGTTGGAGAGGTTGGTGAAATAGCTGAAGAAGTTCAGCACACTAAAACCGTGGCCAACGTGAATCGCCAGCTGGATGGCAACCGCAATCAACGTTGCTGCTCCGAAGGCGAAGCGTACGGCAGCAAATCCGCGCGAGAGTGTCATGGCTAGATCATGCCATCGACACTCGCTGAACTGATCAACCGCAGGACGCCGTCAACACCGTCGCCATCGAGAGGTAGTCACGCAGTTTGCGAAACCTCGTCATGTTACGCCACATGGCCGTCCAAAACTACCGCTCCCCACAGGGTCCCGTGCTACTTTCAAGGGGAGTAATGAGTGCCAGCGCCAAGCCCTGACTTGCTGGACGGCAACCCTCTTTCCGGCGGGGTGCCTCAGGTGAATACTCGGCAAACCCAGTTATCAACGGCTGAGGATTGCAAGCGTGAACACAACTTATGGTGGGCTTCCACAGCCGACTCTTGGGCACCGTCACCAGCTCCCGCTTGCAACCAACAGCGACTTGCAATGAGGAGAACCCATGTCTGCGGACGAATCCCCCTTGGCCTACCGGCTCATTACCGGCCCTGACGACAGAACTTTTTGTGAGCGCATTTCCACCGCTCTCACCGAAGGATATGTGCTCCATGGCGGACCCGCCGTGACCTTCAACGGCACAAACGTCATTTGTGCCCAGGCCATCATCCTCCCGCAGGCAGTTGCCACCAGCGATGCAGCCGTGGCCACGGCCGTTGACGCACTGGACGCCGAGCTCGAGTTCGACGGCGAGGGCATCGCGTGAACTACGCAGGAGACCTTGCCCCAGCGGCAGCATGGGAGCACCTTGTTGCCGGAGCTGTGTTGGTGGACGTGCGCACTGAGGGTGAGTGGGCCCACATTGGCGTCCCGGACACCTCAACTCTCGATGGCGAACCCGTCTTCATTCAATGGAACCTGGGCAGCGGTACCAACAACCCACAATTCCTTTCCGACTTGCAGGCCGCAGTGCCCACCGACAAACCCCTTGTGATTCTGTGCCGCTCCGGTGCCCGCTCCATCGCAGCTGCCGAAGCAGCCACAGCCGCCGGCTACACGGCCTACAACGTATTGGAAGGCTTCGAGGGAGTACCCGACCGCTATGGCGACAGGGTTGTCAATGGCTGGAAAAATAGTGACTTGCCGTGGCGTTAGCAACACATCCACACAAGCCACCCCAGCAAACGCCAAGGATAAGCAATTGAGCAACTTTAATGAGCACGCGGCCACATGGGCCGAGGACACACAGGCCGTACGCGGCGGGCTTGACCGCAGCAACTTCGGGGAAACCTCCGAGGCCATCTTCTTGAATTCCGGGTTTGTCTATGAATCCGCTGAAGCCGCCGAGCAGGCCTTCACCGGTGAAGTTGAGAGGTTTGTCTATTCCCGTTACGGAAACCCGTCGGTGGCCACGTTCCAAGAGCGACTGCGCTTACTTGAAGGAAAAGAAGCCTGCTTCGCCACCGCATCCGGCATGTCGGCCGTGTTCACGGCACTCGGTGCTCTTTTGGGTGCCGGTGACCGGGTTGTCGCTTCACGTTCCTTGTTTGGTTCGTGCTTTGTGATCCTGAACGAACTTCTGCCGCGATGGGGTGTGGAAACCGTGTTTGTGGACGGTCCGGACTTGGCACAATGGCGTGAAGCGTTGTCAGTTCCCACCACGGCAGTCTTCTTTGAATCCCCGTCCAACCCCATGCAGGAAATCATTGATGTGCAGGCCGTGTGCGACCTCGCCCACGAAGCCGGTGCCCAGGTGGTGGCCGACAACGTTTTCGCCACGCCGTTGCTGCAGCGCTGTGGCGATTTTGGTGCGGATGTCATTGTGTACTCCGGCACCAAACACATCGATGGGCAGGGCCGTGTCCTTGGCGGCGCCATCTTGGGTACCAAGGAGTTCATTGACGGACCCGTCAAGAACCTGATGCGTCACACCGGGCCGGCACTTTCAGCGTTCAACGCCTGGGTGCTGGCAAAAGGCTTGGAGACCATGAGCCTGCGCGTGAACCACTCCTGCAACAACGCGCTGGCCTTGGGCGAGTTCCTCGAGACGCAACCGCAGGTCAGCCGCGTGCTGTACCCGCACTTGCCATCCCACCCGCAGTACGAGCTCGCCATGAAACAGATGAAGGCTGGCGGCACCGTGCTGACGTTTGAATTGGCCAAGCCAGCCGACGGCACCACCAAGGACGCTGCCTTCAGACTGCTCAACGCGCTGGAAATCATTGACATCTCCAACAACTTGGGCGACGCAAAGTCCCTCATCACCCACCCGGCCACCACCACGCACCGCGCCATGGGTCCGGACGGCCGTGCAGCGATTGGGCTCAGCGACGGGTTCCTGCGTTTGTCGGTGGGGCTGGAGGACATTGGGGATCTACGCGCGGATTTGGCACACGCCCTAGCCGCCATCTAGTCTCCACGCAGCTGTCAGCCAAAGCGGGAGGTCACCTTTTTACAAAAAAGGTGACCTCCCGGCGTCGTACGTCAGGGGTATTAGTCCTGGAAGTACTCGATCTCGGCCCCTACAGTGTTCAGGCGCTCAGCCAGATCCTCGTAGCCGCGTTCAATGACGTAAATGTTGCGCAGCTCGCTGGTGCCCTTGGCTGCCAGCATAGCCAACAGGATGCAGGCGGCGGGGCGCAGTGCCGGGGGGCAGCCAATTTCGGCCGCACGCCAGGAGACGGGGCCGACGATGTCGATGCGGTGCGGATCCAGCAGGCGCACCCGGCCACCGAGTCGGTTCAGTTCCGTCAAGTAGATGGCGCGGTTTTCGTAGACCCAGTCGTGGATCAGGGTGGTGCCTTCGGCGCAGGAGGCAATGACGGCGAAGAACGGCAGGTTGTCAATGTTCAAGCCGGGGAAGGGCATGGGGTGGATCTTGTCCGGTGCTGCCTTGAGTTCGGAGGGCAGCGTGGTGATGTCCACGAGCCGGGTTTTTCCGTTCCGTGCCGTGTACTCGGCGGACTTCAGGTAGCGCAAGCCCATCTGCTCCAGGACCTTGAGCTCAATTTCCATGAACTCAATGGGAACCCGCCGCACAGTGACCTCGGATTTCGTCACAATGCCGGCGGTGATCAGGCTCATGGCCTCGATGGGATCTTCGGAGGGCGCGTATTCAATGTCCACGTCGATGCGGGACTTGCCGGAGATGGTTAGGGTTGTTGAGCCAACGCCCTCGACGTTGACGCCCAAGCCCTGCAGGTAAAAGCACAAGTCCTGCACCATGTAGTTGGGGCTGGCATTGCGGATCACGGTGGTACCTTCGCGGTGCGCAGCGGCCATGATGGCGTTCTCAGTCACGGTGTCGCCGCGTTCGGTCAACACAAAGGTCCGGTCCAGAGTGTCGCTGGCCGGCGCATGCACCTGGTAAAACCCGTCATGCGCGTTGACGATGAGACCGAATTCGCGCAGCGCCTGCATGTGCGGTTCAACGGTGCGCGTACCGAGGTCACAGCCGCCCGCGTAGGGGATGCGGTAGGTTTCCTGCTCGTCCAGCAGCGGGCCCAGCAGCATGATGACGCTGCGCGTCCGCTTCGCTGCGGCAATGTCCATGGCGGCCAGGTCCAGCACAGCCGGGCGGCGGATCTGCAGGTCGTTGTTTTCCAGCCAGTGGCACTCGACACCAATAGAGGTCAACAGCTCAACGATGCGGTTGACCTCTTCAATGCGGGCCAAGCTGCGCAATATTGTGGTGCCACGGTTAAGCAGGCTGGCGCACAGCAGGGCCACCCCAGCGTTCTTGCTGGTGTTGACATCCACACTGCCGGAAAGTCTGCGGCCACCTTGCACACGCAGGTGGGTGACGGCATTCTTGGAAACGGCGCCCACGTTGAAAAGGTTGGCTTCCAGCAGCGATTCCATGCGCTGGATCATTTTCAGGCTCAGGTTTTGCTTGCCCTGTTCCATCCGGGCCACGGCGCTTTGACTTGTGCCCAGCTGGGTCGCCAATTCGCCCTGGGTCCAGCCCTTTTCGGTGCGTGCATCTCGCACCAATACGCCAACAGATTCCGCAGCCATTTGAGTCATAAGCATATTTATATCACAGGATGCATATTTTCCTGGAATTATGTGACCTTTTGGACAGTTATCGCAATATCCTTTGAAAAATAGCCACTTCATGCGATAAATTCGATGGTCTAATTAAGGTTTAGCTATTCTGCACGGCACAACCCCTTAACGGTACCCCGGCCTCGGCTGCGCAAGAAAAACCACGCCGCGCATTTCATCCGCAACCTTGGCCGGGCTGCCGTTCTCGTCCGCTCTAGCCGAACACCGGATTCCATGTTCCAAGCGCGACGGCGGCACTCACCGACACGGCCGCAATCACCAACCCTCCAGCCACTACCCAGAGGTCATGCCTGGCGAAAGTCGATTCCCGCGCCCAGGTTCGTGGGCCGGCGCCGAAGCCTTTGGCCTCCATCGTGACAGCCAGCCGGGAGGCCCGCCGCACCGCCTGCACCAACAATGCCATGGCTTGCCCCAACTGTGCCTTCAGATTACTGAAAAAGCCGGGTTCGCCTCCCACCCCGCGGGCTCGGCGTGCCATGCCCAGCGTCTGCCATTCAGCCACCAGCAGTCCCACAAGACGCATGGCCGCAAGTGCCCCCAAAACAAAACGGTGTGGAAGCCGCAACTTTTGGGCCAGAGCATCAGCAAGGTCCGTGGGGTCCGTTGAAGCCAGCACAATAATCCCGGGCAGCGCCACCGCCAGACCACGCAAAGCAATGGCAACTCCGGCTTCCACTGAACCGGTCGTGAGGGTTACCGGCCCCAACGCAAGCAGCATTTCGCCAGTTTTAGGCGCCAGCAGTGCCGTCCCGTAACCACCCACTACAGCGCCCATCAGGATGGGCCAACCCCGCATGATGAGCATGCGCGCACTGAGTCCGGCCAGCGGCAGCAGCGCGAATTCAAGCACGAGGGCAACTGTTGCGGATACCCAGTCGACGCTGACGAGCAGAACGATGGTGACGGCTATGCCCGCCCCCAACTTGGCCAGGGGGTTCGCGCGGGACAGCCAGGCGCGTGATCGCGGGGCCGCCATGATGTCGACACTCATGAGCGGACCCCTTCCGTACTGGCTGACGACTTCGCCACGTCCGGTTCGGGCACCTTCGGCGGGCTGACGATCGGCGCGGAGACGTTATTGACCTCAACCTCAACCGGGTGTGAAACATCACCCAGGATAAGCCGGTCTCCACCCAGAACTGCGCTGAAGGCAGCATCGTGCGTCACCGACACCACCGCAGTGCCAGCATCCAATAGCTCGGTCAAAAGTGACGCCAGCTCCGCCCAAGTGTTGGCGTCCTGGCCAAAAGTCGGTTCATCCAAAACAAGCACCTGCGGGCTGGCAGCCAGGACGGTCGCAACCGACAACCTCCGCTTTTCGCCGCCGGAGAGGGTAAACGGGTTTGCGTCCGCCAGGTGTTCCAGCCGTAGCCGCACCAGCAACTCCTCCACGGAATCTTCGCCATGTCCCAGCAGCCGCGGACCAAAAAGTAGTTCATCGCGCACGGTGCCTGTCACGAATTGGTGTTCGGGCTCTTGGAACACGGTGCCAATTCTGCTGATCAGCTCACGGCCGCGCCACTTCAGCGGCGACGTTGACACCCCGCGCGCCAGTGCAGGGCTCGCCTCCAACCGCCCGCCAGCCGGGGCCAGCAGCCCGGCCAGCGTCAAGGCCAACGTCGACTTTCCCGACCCGTTGGGTCCCGTCACGCTCAACGCCTGGCCGGCACTGATCCGCACTTGCGGTACGACGGCGACCGGCACCACCGGGTGCCGCTTCCGTCCCTTGGTGCGGGAGACAGCGAGGGCCTCCGCTTCGAGCAGGAGCTGCAGTCCGGCGTCGGACGTCCCCAGTCCTGACTCCTTCAGCTTTGACTCCATCAGCGTGGAGGCAGCCGTCGTGCGCGGCCGCACGGCGGGGATGTGGCCGGGGATCCAAATTCCGGCAGCCGCCAACAGTTCCCGGCTCTGGGCCAACACGGTTGCAGGCGGGCCATCAAAGAGCACGCCGCCGGGCTCGCCGAGTGCTGCAGGGGCCAGCACCACAATCCTGTCCACCACCGGAAGCCATACCGAGACGCGGTGCTCCACCACCACCAGCGTTGCCCCGGTTTCATCCAAGCTATGGCGCACGGCGTCGCGGACCTCCACCACACCGGCAGGGTCAAGGTTGGCCGTGGGCTCATCCAACAACAACAGGCCGGGGCGCATGGCAAGGATGCCGGCCAGGCCGAGGCGCTGCTTCTGTCCACCTGACAGGGCAGAACTGGAATGGTCAAGAGGCAGCTTCAGGCCCACGGATTCAAGTGCTGCCGGAACACGGCGCCAGATTTCCTCGCGCGGGACGGCCAGGTTTTCTGCTCCAAAGGCAACGTCGTCGCCAATGCGTGACAGCACCACTTGCGCATCGGGATCTTGCTGCATGAGGCCGGCCCGGCCCCGCGATTCAGCTACCGGACTACCGTCGATGAGCAGCTCACCACTCTCACTGGCATCTTCATCCGCACCCAACACACCAGCCAAAGCATGCAAGAGCGTGGACTTTCCGGCCCCGGAAGGGCCGAGCAACAGCACCCGCTCGCCCGGTTCGATCACCAGGTCAAGGCCGTGCACGGCACGGTTGCGGCGGCCTGAATGCTGCCAGCCCCAGTCCCGTGCCTGAATCCGCACCGGGGCAACCCGGTTTGGCTCAGCGTTCATGGCTACAGCGCTCGTTCGGTGGCGGCCCCGCGTGAGGGCAGGTTGGCAAGCGCGCCCGTCCGGGCCAGACCACGCACGGCGAGCCAAGACAGCAGACCGGCAATGACGGCACCGGAGATCATGGCCAGCACAATGTAGACGAGCTTCCATTCCAAGGCCCATGCAACGTTGTACACCAGGCTGTCCACCGCGCCCATCGCCAAACCTGACAAGGCTCCGGCCAACAGAGCCACCGGTAGGTTGAACTTGCGGTAGCGGAAGGCCGCGAATACCAGTTCGGCGCCAAGGCCCTGGGCCAGTCCGGAGAGCAGCACAACAAAGCCGAAGTGCGTCCCCAGGAACCCCTCGACAGTTGCTGCGATCAGCTCACAAAAAAGTGCCGCACCAGGTTTGCGGATCACCAACCCACCCAGCACTCCGGCGATCAGCCAGCCACCGCCATACAGTGCAGCGGAGGGAGGGAAGGCAACGGTAAAGGCTGCGATAAAACCGTAGCCGGCAGACCAAAGCCAGAAAATGACGCCCACGGCAACGCCGAGAACAGACACCACCACGATGTCCACAACCCGCCAGCTGCTTTTGGACGCGACTTTGTTGCCGGGTGCTTGGTTACGGGGTGTCTGGTTGTTAGCAGCGGTGTTTTCGCCCGCCAAAGACTTGCTCATGTTTCCTCCTTCACAGGAGGGGTGGCTGCGACGGAACGTCCGCGCAGTCAAAGAGAACTCGACTCCCTTCGCCGGTACTAACCGGAGCAGGTTCGAGGGTCTGCGGTAAACCGCACTCTCAGCGCTCTCACCCAAGTCGGGTGGACGCTCCCCTGTCGTTTTGAATTGCGTTTTCAGTTTACCTCGACAACCGCAAAGGCGCGATATCCACTCTCACAATCAGTAACTTGGCTGTGGCGGCGCTGAGCGGGCAGTACAACGCGGCCAGAAAATACTTGCAGGCGAAGCGGGAACGGATAGGCTGACTCTAAGGTTTTTGCCCTCCACGGGCCCAGCCAAACACTGAGGAGTCTTTTATGAACATCGTTTTCAAATTGCTCGGGACCGGAGTGAGCCTGGGCGCAGGATTTGTCGCCAGCAAGCTCGTGGACACGATCTGGAAAAAGAGCACGGGCGACGAGCCGCCGAAGGACGGCGCCGACTTGGAGAACAGCCTCCGCTCGGCCTTGACGTTCGCCTTGGTTTCTTCGGTCGTTGCCGCCATTATTCAGACCCTGGCCCAGCGCACCACACAAAAGGCCATCGCGCGCTTCAACAAGCACCCCGAAGAGGTCTAAACCATCGCGAGATGCCACTTGTGGTGTCCAAAACGTAAGTTTGGGCACCACAAGTGGCATCTCGCGCAGAAATTCCTCCAAGAAGTTCAGGAGTTCGGGGACTCGTCCTCAATAACTGCCGCCACCACGTCGTCAAGCTCATCAACACTGAGCATTTCGGGGCGGCGATGCTTGGTGCGGTACCCGGCCCGGCCCACCATGTGGGCAGACACTGGAACCGTAAGCAGCTGGAACAGCCACGCAACCAGCAAAAGCGGCAATAACGCCCACGACCGCATTTGCAGACCCACCGCTGCAAGCATGAGCAGCAGGCCCAGAACTTGCGGCTTGGTCGCGGCGTGCATGCGGCTCATCAAATCCGGAAAACGGAGCAAGCCAATGGCTGCTGCCAGGCTCATCATGGCGCCCACCACCAAGCAGGCTCCTGTCAGGACGTCGAGCAACGTGTTCATCCGTCCTCCTTTCTGTGCACCGCAAAGCGCGCCACGGTGACGGAACCAACAAAACCAATGACAGTCAGCACCACCAGCAGCGCCATGTTGCCCAGGTGTTGGTTCAGCGCCATCTCCGTAGCGAGCGCAGCACCAAAGATCGCCAACAGCACATCGGCGGCAATGACGCGGTCAAGCAGGGACGGTCCCTTGGCAATGCGGTAGATAGTACCCAAAGCTGCCAGCGAAAGCAGCACGGCAACCACTATGACAACAATGCTCATGGTTGCTGCTCCCCCGCATGGGTGAGCAGTGGCGCCCCTGCTCTTTCCGCGTTCACTGCCGCCAGTTCCTCCTTGGTGCCCATGACCTGGATCAGCCTCGCTTCGATGTCCTGAATTCCCTGGCGAACCTTGACCACGCTCTCAGGCGTGGGCGCGTTCATGGCGTGGACGTACAAAGTTGCAGACCCTCTATCCACCTCCACCACCAGTGACCCCGGGATGAGGGACAACACGTGGCCGACTGCTGTCATGAGCAGGTCCGAGGGGCTGCGCAAGGGCACGGCGATGACGGCGTTGCGGATCCGCGGCCCCTTGACGACTGCCCAGTACAGCACCTGGAAGCTGGCAATCATGACCTGCTGGATGAACCAGAGCATGAACAACAACCCACGTAGCCAGTTGAAGCGTCCACTCAGCTCGATGGGTGGCAGGTAAAAAGCCTGTGCCACGGCAAGTGCGATCAATGCGCCAAAGATCAGGTTTCCGGCACTGAAATCCTGCCAGAGGGCGCCCCACACGAGGACCAGCCACACGAGCAGGGGCAGCCGTTTCATGATCCACGGCCTTCGGTCGGCGTGCTTCGCGGCGCCGTTCTTTGTGCCCCTCATGGAGTTCCCGCTCCGGCGCCGAGGACCGCTTCAATGTAGGGCGTGCGGTCAAGCATGCCGGCAGCCGCATCCTGGCTCAGGTCAAAGAGCGGTCCGGCAAACACCGTCATGGCCAGGCCAAGCACTACCAGCCCCGCCGTTGAATACAACATCATGTTGGGCAAAATGGGGATCTCATTTTCACCCGAAAAACGTCCTTCGGTTGCATCAACATGCTTGCTGGTGCGCAGCGCACGCATCGAAGGCACGCCGGAGGCGTCTGGCGCGGTGGCCAGCAGGACGGGGTCTGGATTCTCGGCGTCGAACGTGCTGCGCCAAAACACCCTGTTCCACACCCGAGCCATGACCAGCAGGGTCAGCAGGCTTGCCACCACGGCTCCCACCACCAACACGTACGCCATCGCAGAGCCGTCGGCCACCCCGGCTTGCAACAACCCCAGCTTGCCGAGAAATCCGGAGAACGGCGGGATTCCGGACAGGTTCATGGCCGGGATGAAGTACAGCACCGCCAGTATGGGCGACAGCTTCGCCAGCCCGCCCAGTCGCGCGATGGAGGAGTTGCCTCCGCGCCGTTCCACCAGCCCCGCAACCATGAACAGGCTGGTTTGGATGGTGATGTGGTGGATCACGTAGAAGATGGTCGCAGCCAGTCCCAGCACCGACGCAAGTCCGACGCCGAAAATCATGTACCCGATATGGCTCACCAAGGTGAAGGAGAGCATCCGCTTGATGTCGGTCTGTGCCACCGCGCCGAGAATGCCCACGATCATCGTCAGCAGGGCCACAACGAGCAGCAAGGAGTTGAAGCGCTCCGAGGGAAACAACAACGTTTCCGTTCGAATGATGGCATACACGCCAACCTTCGTCAGCAGTCCGGCGAACACGGCCGTCACGGGTGCCGGAGCCGTGGGGTAGGAGTCCGGAAGCCAGAAGGACAGCGGGAAGACCGCCGCCTTGATCCCAAAGGCCACCAGCAAAAGGATGTGGAGGACATTCTGTGTTCCCGGGTCAAGTTCACCAAGCTTCAGCGCCAAATCCGCCAACGTGACCGTCCCCGTTGCCCCGTAAACCATGGCTATCGCGATCAGGAAAAGCAGCGAGGACACCACACTGACCACCACATACGTGATGCCGGCACGGATGCGCGAACCCGTTCCACCCAACGTCATCAGGACATAACTGGCGGTCAGGAGAATCTCGAATCCCACATACAGATTGAACAGGTCTCCGGCCAGAAACGCATTGGACACCCCCGCCACAAGGATCAAGTACGTCGGGTGGAAGATCGAAACCGGCCCACCCTCTTCACCGTCCGCGGCGCCCTGTCCCGTGGCGTAGGCAAGGACTGCCAGGCTCACTGCCGAGGAGATCACTAGCAGCAGTGAGGAGAACTGGTCCACCACCATCACGATTCCAAACGGCGGTTCCCAACCGCCAAGCTTCACGGCGACAGGTCCGGTGGTCCACACGCTGGCAAGAACCCATGCCTCAAGCGCCAGGGTGATGGTGAGGGTGCCCAGGCTGACCCGGCGCTGGGCGCGCGGGTGCTTGATCAAGACGAAAGCCAGCGCGGCGCCCAGGAACGGCAGTACGACGGCGAGCGGGGCTAAGTGGGCGACGTTCATTCCTTGCCCTCCTTGCCATGGGGCGGCCGTGGCCGCCTAGGACCCATGCCTCGAATAGTTTCCCGCTTCCCCAGCGGTTGCAGGTTTTCATGGAAGTCGGAGACCTCAATGGCAATCTCGGAATCTTCCTCGTCGTCGTAGAGGTCCTGTCGAGCGACGCGCAGATCCTCCAAGTCCACTGAGATGTGATCTGCACGGCTCAGCAGCCAGGCACGGTAGATCAGGCTGAGCATGAATGCGGTAACGGCGAAGGAGATCACAATGGAGGTCAAAATGAAGGCCTGAGGCAAAGGATCATTGTATGCCGCAGCTGGCATGTCTTTGTTGAAAATGGGAGCCAACCCGGCATAGCCGCCGGTTGTCAGCAAAAGCAGGTTGGTGGCGTTGGCCAGCAACATCAACCCCAGCAGGACACGGGTGAGGCTTCGTTCAAGCAGCAGGTAGATTCCCACGGCATACAGCACACCCATGACAAGGAGCAGCGTCAAGTTCACGCTCATTGGCCAACCTCCAACGGTTCGTCATCCTCGATCAGCTCCATGCTGCCAATGCCATCCTCTTCGTGTTGGTCAATCTCAGAACCCAGACTGCGCAGAACGTCGATCACCAAGCCCACCACCACCAGGTACACGCCAATGTCAAAGACGGTGGAGGTCACAAACTTCACGTGCCCGAAGATGGGCAGATCGAAGGAGAGGATGGCGCTTTGGAAGATGTACCCACCAAAGAACAGCGGCGTGATGGCCGTCAACGCTGCCATGGCCAACCCCAACCCCAGCAGCGTTCCCGCCGTGATCCGGGTAGCCTCAGCCAGCTCAAAACGGCCTCCAGCCAGGTAACGGATGGTCAGGGCAAGCCCGGCCACCAGTCCACCGGCAAAGCCTCCACCGGTGTTATTGTGGCCCGCGAGCAGGAGGTAGATGGAAATGACGATCATGCTGTGGAAGAGCAGCCTGGTGACCACCTCAATGATGATTGAGCGCCGCTCCGGCGCCAACGTTCGCCCGGCGACCAGCCATGGATTCGATCGAGAAGCCGCAAACCGCTTGGCGAGATGGATGGTTGCCTGAAACGTTTCCGTTGGTAGTTTGCCAACGCTCCCTGTTTCCACGGTCTCCGCGCGGGGCAGACGCTGTCCACGGCCACGGACGAAGATCAAACTGGCCACACCGGTGGCCGCAATGGCGAGAACGGAGATCTCCCCAAAGGTATCCCAGGCGCGAATGTCCACAAGGGTCACGTTGACAACATTGAGACCGCCACCGCCCTCGTATGCCAACTTCGGCAGACTCAAGCTGACGGGGTCGTGGATGCGCGCACCCATGGCAACCATGGCAACCACCACCATGGTGGTCCCGAACGCCACACCAAGAACCATGCGAAGGATCCGGTGGCCGCCGGCTCCCCGTTCGAGCATGCTTGGCGGCAGTGAGCGCATGCCAAGCACAAACGCCACCAAGATGATGGTTTCGACGAGCATTTGGGTCAACGCCAAATCCGGCGCCCCTTGAAGGGCGAAGAGCAGGGCGAGCCCATAACCGGTCACCGAGATCATCAGCACGGCCGTGAAACGCTTATTCGCCCTGGCCGCGGCAATGGCGCCGATGACAATGACGACGCCGGCGATCACCTGGAACGGGGACTTCATGTCCACCAGATATATATCTTCAGGCCATGTCTGTTCGCTGAGCAGCAGTACCGCAATTACGGCTGTAATGGCCGTTCCCAGGATCACCGAAAGGTAGAAGAACAAGGACCCGCGCTGAGTGCGTCCGGTGACCCAAATGGCCACCATGTCCAGCACCACGATGGCCTGGCGGTAACCGCGCTCAAAATCAATCACAGGCGGAATCTTGCCTTGGAGAATTTCGAGCTTGGTGCGCAGGAAGAACAATGCAAGACCGGATACCACCACAATTGCGCTCAGGCCCAGTGCGGGGGTGAACCCATGCCACAGCAACAGATGCAGGCCGTTGGGATCGTAGGCGGGGAATTGCATACTGTAGGGCTTGATCCACCGTTCAACGATCTCCGGAAGCAGTCCGTACAGCAGCGTCAGCACCGCCAGCAGAGCCGGTGCCCCAAGGAACAACCAGCCGACTGGCTTGAACGCTGTTGCCATTCCCTTGGATTTCTGACCAAACCCACCCCATAGGAAACGGGCACTGTAGGCGAAGGTAAGCACCGAACCCGCCACCATGCCTACCATGACGGTCCAGCCAATGACGGGTCCAACCGGTCCGTACGCCGCGGAGGCCAGAAATGCTTGGAAGATACCTTCCTTGGCGATGAAACCTGCCAGCGGAGGCAGCCCGGCCATGGAGGCTGCTCCGATGAAGGCCACCACTCCCAGTTTAGGGGCCGATTTGAAAACCCCTGACAGTACACGGATGTCGCGGGTGCCGCTTTGGTGGTCGATGATACCCACCACAAGAAACAGGCAGGCTTTAAACAGGCCGTGGGCAAGTACAAGCGCAAGGCCGGCCATGGCCGCTTCTCGGCTGCCCAGTCCAACAACCAGCGCGAGGAACCCCAATTGACTGACGGTGCCGTACGCCAGAATGAGCTTGAGGTCGTGCTGGCGCAGGGCGCGCCAACCGCCCAGAAGCATGGTCCCCAGCCCGAGCACCACAATCATGAGCTGCCAGTAGCTGGTCTGCGAGAACCCTGGCGCCAGGCGTGCAATGAGGTAGATGCCCGCCTTGACCATCGCTGCCGCGTGCAAGTAGGCACTGACAGGGGTGGGCGCGGCCATGGCGCCAGGAAGCCAAAAATGGAAGGGAATCAGTGCCGACTTGGTGAGCGCTCCCACCAGAATCAAGGCAATGCCAACGTCCAGCACCGTCCTGGCACCGCCGGTTGCCGCCACCAGTCCAGGGGCGTTGGCCAAGATTGACGAAAGGCTGTAGGTGCCGGCGCTTTCACCGAGCATGATCAGCCCCACCAGCATGGCGAGGCCACCAAACGTCGTCACGATGAGTGCTTGCAGGGCTGCGCGCCGTGCGGCAATACGGGTGCGGGCGTAGCCGATCAGCAGGTAGGACAGCACTGTTGTCAGTTCCCAAAAGACATACAAAAGTATCAAGTTATCCGCGGTCACAAGACCAAACATGGCACCGGCGAAGGCCAGCAGCTGGGCACCAAAGCCGTGCAGGCCAGCGTCACCGCTCTTGAAATACCTGGCGCAATAGGCAAGCACCAGCGCACCAACACCGAGGACCAACAGGCACAGCAGCCAGGAAAGCTGGTCCATCCTGAAGGAGAGGTGCAGGCCCAGGGCAGGAACCCAGTCAACATCCAGCGCCGGGCTTGGAAGGGTCTCCGAATACACGTTTTTGTATTGTGTAATGAGCCAGATGAAGCTGATTCCGGGGACTGCCGCAAGGAAATAGAAGGCCGAACGGCCCCATTTGGCAAATAAAATGGGCGCGAAAACGGCCACGAGGAAGTGTGCGCAGAGGACAATCAACACTGGTGGCTCCACATGGTTCGGGCCGGAAATGAGCGAGTCACGGGAAAGGCCGCTATTGGCCTTCTACAGCCTACCAAGGCAAGATGCCCGGTGTGGCGCCTTCGCCATTGCGAACAGTGGGCCAGATAACATGTGGCATATGACGAACCCCCCTCCCGCTGCGGCTTTCCCCACCGCAGAGCAGTTCAAAAAGCCTGGAACCACGTGGCAGATCATCGCGTGGTCGCTGTGGGACTGGGGCGGTGCGGCTTTCAACGCCGTCATGACCACGTTCATCTTCACGGCTCTGTACCTGACAGGCGACGCCTTCGGCGGGCCGGACAGGGCGTCGGCCGTGCTTGGTTTGACCACTGCTCTGGGCGGCGTGGCCATTGCGCTGTTGGCCCCTGTCACCGGGCAGCGCACCGACCACAGCGGACGACGCAAACTGTGGCTGGGCATCAACACACTCATTGTGGCCCTGCTGACCGGAGCCTGCTTCTTTGTCCAGCCGCACGAGTCCTACCTGCTGCTGGGCTGCCTGCTCATCGCCGCCGGTCATGTGTTCTTTGAAATTGCCGGCGTGAACTACAACGCCATGCTTCTGCAGATTTCCACCAAGACCACCATCGGCAAGATCAGCGGCTTCGGCTGGGCTGCCGGCTACTTGGGCGGGATCGTGGCCCTGCTGTTCGTGTACTTTGCGCTGGTCAAGCCCGATGTGGGCATCTTTGGCATCACCAGTGCCGACGGCATGACCTACCGGGCCGTGGCCGTGTTTTCAGCACTGTGGATCATTGCCTTCGCCATCCCCGTCATGTTTGCCATCCCAGAGGCCCCGCGCAATCCGAACATGTCCAAGATCGGCTTCTTCCGGGCCTACCTGGAACTGTGGCACACCATCGTGCGGTTGAGCCGCACATCCCGCCACACCTTGTTCTTCCTCATCGCCAGCGCAGTGTTCCGCGACGGCCTGGCCGCAATCTTCACGTTTGGCGCAATCATCGCCGTGGGAACTTTCGGCTTCAAGCCCGGGGACGTGCTGATCTTTGCGATCGCCGGCAACGTGGTGGCGGCCATCGGGGCGCTTTCAGCGGGGTTCTTTGACGACAAAGTCGGCCCGAAAGCCGTCATCGTCACGTCCCTTGTCGGCTTGATCGTCAGCGCCACCGCCCTGTTCTTCCTGGAAGGGAAGACTGCGTTCTGGATATTTGGGCTGCTGTTGACCCTGTTCGTCGGCCCGGCGCAGTCCTCGGCCCGCACGTTCATTGGCCGGCTGGCTCCGGAAGGGCAGGAAGGTGAGCTGTTCGGTCTCTACGCCACCACCGGCAGGGCTGTCTCGTTTCTGGCTCCGGTCTTGTTCACCCTGTTCATCACCCAGTTTGGCAGCCAGCGCTGGGGCATCTTGGGAATCGTCGTGGTGCTCGTGATCGGCCTTGCCCTACTGCTGCCGGTCAAGAAGCCGGAGTTGCACACGGCAGGTCGCTGATTTGTCCAAGCACGACGGCGGGCCCGTCGCGCATG
>NZ_JAUNVV010000139.1 GCF_030540645.1 Arthrobacter sp. | reverse complement strand
GAACTCAGCCCTCCCGAACATGGGACGATCTCCCCACACCCACTGGCAGTTCTGACTTCACCAGTGCAACGGCAGGCGCATCGCAGCACGACTCGTACCAGTCGGAGAACCCAGCACAGACGCAACCGGCGCAGCAGCAGGCGCAGACTGCCATCCCCCAGCCTGCCCAGCAGGAACCCGCACCGCCCCCATCAGCGCAACCGCAGCCATCCCAGCCCGCCGGCTCAGCCAATGCAGAGCAGCCACCGGCCACCAGCAACCCTGTCCCTGCCCCGGCGGGCGGCAATGTACAGGCTGGCAACGCAACAGGTATTGAAGTTATCCGCCGTGCATGGCCGGAAATCCTTGGCTCGCTCCGTGGAATCAGGATGGCCTCCTGGGCCATCGTGACCCAGAATGTTGTGCCACAAACCTTCGATGGCCGTGAGCTTCGCGTGGGACTGCCCTCCGACGGTTTGATCGGCACTTTCAGCAACAGCGGCCACTTGGAGAATCTCCAACGCGCCATCAACGACGTGTTGGGTATTTCAGTGCAGATCCTGGCTGTTTCAGGAGAAGCTCCGAAGGCGAGCTCTGAGCCAAACCCAAAAGTTCCAGCTGGTAATTCGGCTCGTCCGCTGGACGGTGCTTCGAAAAGCGGCTCGGCCGGGCAGAGCCCGAACAGCAATGGACCGGTACTCGGAAACGAGGTCGGTGCTCGAACTGGAGCAGGCACTGAAGCTGGAACTGGAGCAGCTGTGGTTGCTCCCCTCGATTCATGGGGTCTGCCCACTGAGGCAGCCACTCCAGCCTCGCCTGCTTCTGAGTCCGCCCCACGTCGCGCCCAGACGCCAGCCGCCGTCCCCCACGCCGGGGAGCCTGAAGTAAAGCCAGCAGTTGCCCCAACCCCATCGACATCCACTGCACCTGCCGCACCTGCCGCGAATGCTCCCAGCGACTCCCCCGACTACTGGGACGGCCCAACAGAACCCAGCGACTCCTGGGATGAGCCGGGTCCCGATGCATACCCTGCTTCCGATCCGTACCAGGACCAGAGCCAACACCGAGATCAGAGTCAAGGCCGAGACCAACAGCCTGCTCCAACGGCGCTCTCCGCAACCCAGGAAACCATCCGGGCTGCTGTCCCTGTGGTGCACACTCCCCCGCGGGTCTCGCCCATTTCAGCCTGGACCACCGGCTGGGATGCCCCGGTCAGTACACCTGAAACTGCCATGCCTGCCGCAACTGCAAGTCCGGAAGTTCCCAGGCGAAGCGCCATCCTGGCTGAACAAATTGCCCAGCAGGCTAACAAGGGGGCAGCCGAGCCGGCACCGCAGGACTGGGGTGTTTCGCTGGGACAGACAGCGCGCTCAAACATTCCCGATCCTGGCTGGGGCAGCATGTCCACTGCCCCCGACTGGGCACAAGCAGGCAGCCCTTCCCCTGAAGCCCCGTCGGTGCCGCGCGCGAACTCCGTGGAAGAATCCACTCTTTCCGGTACGAGCGAAGCCGCCCCGATTGCTACCGAAGCACCTACGGTCTCCGCCCCGGATCGGCCATCCAGTGTGCCGGAATCACCAGGTGGGGAGTATTCCGTACCAGCTGGCCCCTCACCAGCGTCCCCGTCGTCCATAGGCACGGACTCTGAGCCGCGGCAGGACTTCGAAGCAGGGCAACGGTTCAGCTCCGGCGCCGAATCTCAGCTGGGTGAGTCCCCCAACTACCCCACCCCCGCGGCAGCTGCGCAGGAGGTACCGGCGTCGAACACGGCACAAGTCGGGGCGAAGCTGAGCATGTATCAGCGCCTGGCCAACAGCTCTGCAGCACAGGCCGGACGCACGCAAACGTCACCAGGCGCGCCAGCAAAAGCCCCGACAGTAGAGGATGTCCCCAGCCCGGACGACGTCACCATCGAGGAATCCGGCGTTGTCGGGCAGGCCGCTGTGGAACGAATTCTGGGCGGCGTGCTGATCGAGGAACGCCCAATTAATTAGTCGCACGGCACCATCCATACGGCATAGCAGCCCGGCGGTAACCAGCATTTTCACGTCAAGAGACAAGAGGCATTGTGTACGAGGGAGCAGTTCAGGAGCTCATTGACGAGTTGGGCCGCCTGCCGGGCATCGGGCCAAAGTCCGCCCAACGGCTGGCTTTCCACATTCTCGAGGCCGATACCGAGGACATGCAGCGCCTCGTCAAGGCGATCGTCACCGTGAAGGAACGGGTGAAGTTCTGCACCGTGTGCGGCAACGTCACGGAGGCGGAACTGTGCAATATTTGCCGTGACCCGCGCCGGGATCCGAGCATTATTTGCGTTGTGGAGGAATCGAAGGATGTGCTTGCAGTGGAGCGCACCCGCGCCTTCCGCGGCAGGTACCACGTGCTGGGCGGGGCCATCAATCCCATTGCCGGGATCGGCCCGGACCAATTGCGCATCCGCGAACTGCTCACTCGTCTAAACGACAGCCAGATCCAGGAAATCATCATCGCCACCGACCCCAACCTCGAGGGCGAAGCCACAGCCACCTACCTGTCGCGGATGCTCAAGACCATTGGCATCGCGGTGACACGTCTGGCGTCCGGCCTGCCGGTGGGCGGCGACTTGGAGTACGCCGACGAAGTCACGCTGGGCCGCGCCTTCGAGGGCCGCCGCAACGCCCTGGGCTAATAATCGAGTGCGCAGTAGATGCCTATGTTTGCGGGCAACATTGGCATCTACTGCCCACTCGAATCATGAAATACCGCGAGCGCTGCAAGCCGGTCTTTGGTGGGCGTGCCGGGGGTTGGCACGTACAGCACAAAGTGCAGTTCGGGCGCGTCCGCCGGCACCAGCCGGTGCTGCTCAAACGTCAGTTCGCCCACGCCAGGGTGGATGAACACCCGCTGCCGGGACGCAAAGCCCTGAACGCCGTGCTCGGCCCAAATCCTGGCAAACTCACCACTGGCAGCCGCCAGTTTGGCCACGAGCGCGGTGTGCGCCACCGAGCCCAGCCGGGGGCCCGCCTCGGCCCTGAACTCAGCCACAAAGAACCGCGAGGTCTCCTCCCAGTCCGGGAGCATGCGCCGCAGTTCCGGGTCGGAAAAGATCAGCCACAGCAGGTTCCGCTCGGTGGGATCCACGTCCGCAATGCGTGAATACAGGCACTCATAGGAATTGTTCCAGCCGGCAATTCCCCAGTCCGGCGCCACGGCGAACGCTGGAAAGTCCAGGGCATCCAGCAAACCCTGCAGGTGTGGCGGCACAGCGTCAATGGGCGCCACTTCCGCCATGGGCAGCGGCGCGTAGCCGCCCATGGCCAGTAGGTAGCCGTTTTCGGCGGCACTGAGCCGCAATACCCGGCCAATGGCCGCCAACACCTGGCGGGAGGCGTTGATGTCCCGCCCCTGTTCAAGCCAGGTGTACCAGGTGACGCTGACGGCCGCGAAGGCCGCAACTTCCTCCCGACGCAGGCCCACGCTGCGGTTGCGGCCAATCGGCGGCAGGCCGTGTTCGGCTCGGACTAGGTGTGCGCGGCGGTCACGGAGAAACTGACCCAGCTCCCGCCGTCGTTCTTCATTCATTCCAACAAATCTAGCACTGCCACTACTAGTAGCAGCGCCGTCTTCCGGAGCGGGCAGAAAAGCTGCTTAACTACTCTTATGCCTCCATTACGTTCAAGAACAGTCACCCACGGCCGCAACATGGCCGGCGCCCGCGCCCTCATGATGGCCTCCGGCGTTGCCAAGTCAGACATCGGCAAACCGATCGTTGCCGTCGCCAACTCCTTCACCGAGTTCGTCCCCGGCCACACCCACCTCGCTCCGGTGGGCCGCATAGTCTCCGACGCCATTCACAAGGCCGGCGCCATTGCCCGCGAATTCAACACCATCGCGGTGGATGACGGCATCGCCATGGGCCACGGCGGCATGCTCTACTCGCTGCCTTCGCGCGACTTGATCGCCGACTCGGTGGAGTACATGGTCAACGCCCACTGTGCCGACGTGCTGGTGTGCATCTCCAACTGCGACAAGATCACCCCCGGCATGCTCATGGCCGCGCTGCGCCTGAACATCCCC
>NZ_JAUNVV010000039.1:16793-30330 GCF_030540645.1 Arthrobacter sp. | reverse complement strand
TCCACGGGTGTGCGGGAAAAGACCGGAGGATTAATCTTTTGCCGTGCCCCTGTGGTCAGGAGGCTAGATACTTCCCCGTGCCACAGCCCAATAAGTTCTAGTCCGCTGCGGTAGCTGCGGGTTGTTTTTTGGGACGCCCTCCGGCTTGTTTGGTGGCTGCTTCGATGCCCATGTCTTTCAGGTCTTTGGCGCTCCAGCCGTGGCGCAGCGCGGCTGTGTGGTTTTGGTTGTGTTCACGTTCGGCAGCGGCTAGGGCGTCGCGCGCTTGGGCGAGTGCTGTTCCGCTTTGCCCGCAGCTACCACGGAGGCGACCTTGGTCTCGCGGTCTTTGGTGAGGCGGTCTTCGGCTGCTTGGGTGAGCTGATTGATGTCCATGGGTAGAACCGTAGCTGGCAGCCACGTACGGTCGCAAGACGAAAAGCCCAACAGCACCCAGAGCAGAGCAAGTTATTTAATTTGGGTACCCAAATTACTTGAAACCCTCGCCTGAGGCGAGGGTTTGTGGCAGAGTGGTGTCTGCGGTCTCCACGGTGTGGAGTCGCTGCGCTAGGCCATTGAGGGGTCTGGGCCATGGAGGGGGTGGGGTTCTTGTCGGGTGTTGATGTCGCGGAGGCTGATGGTGGGGGCGCGTCGTGGGGTAAGACGAACCGTGATGACGTCCAGGGTGGTCGCACGAAGAAGAAGACGTACCGTGTTTCGGTGGCTGAGGAAGCGGCGCTGAAAGTGAAAGCGCAGCGGTATGGGATTTCCGTGGCTCGTTTGGTGGTTGAGTCGGCACTGTCGAAGGAGGGCGAGTCGCATACTGACCGGCAGGCGTTGATTCTGGAGATGGCGCAGATCAGGACACTGCTGTCGCGTGTCTCATCGAACATTAACCAGATCGCCCGGCACGCGAATACGACCGGCGAGTTCCCTGCCGACGCTGCCGCGAGTGTGGCGGCGATGCGCAAGCTTATGGTGCGTCTTGATGAGGCAGTGCGTGCAGTGGTGGGGCCATGATCGGGAAGATCACCAAGGGCCACCGGATGATCGGGCTGATCCAGTATTTGGCCGGCCCGGGGCGTGCCAATGAACACACCGACATGCATGTGGTGTGTTCTTCGGAATTGATCGCCAGTGTCAGTGACGGCATGGAACTAAACGCCGGGAACACGATGGCGTTGGGCCATGAAATGAACCACCCCAAAAAGGTCTACCACCCGAACAACCACCAGCGCGCCCAGGTCTTCCACGTCTCCCTTTCCCTGGACCCGACCCAAGGAATCAAGGACGATGATTTCTGGGACACCATGGTGCGCGAATACCTGCACGGTATGGAGATGGACGGGGCGGACGGCAAGCCGCCGATGCGGTGGACAGCGATACGTCACGGTGTCTCCTCTAACGGTAATGACCATGTGCATATTGCGGTGTCGATGATCCGTGAAGACGGCACTTGGTGGAACACGAACAGGGACTTCGCCAAGAGCTCAGCGACGCTGCGGGCGATGGAGAAGAAGCACGGCCTGCGCGTGCTCGCACAAGGAGTGAAAACCCAAGGATATGCCGAGGGTGAGTTGCAATCAGTGGCCCGTCGCCGCGCCATGGCCAAGCACACCCGCGAAGCAAACCAAACTGCCGGGATGGTTCCCTGGTCGATGCTCGACAGAGACTCCCGCGAACATCTCATTGCCGAGCAATCCAGGATAGAGCAACCCCGCTACGACATCGCACTGAAGGTACGCGCGGCGGGGGCCGGTGCCCGTTCGGAGGCGGAGTACGTGCGCCGCCTACGCGGCAATGGGTTGCTGGTCCGCCCCTACTTCGCCAAGGGTGGAACAGAGATAGTGGCCGGCTACTCCGTAGCCCTACGACCGGTGGAAGGGGAGCGGCCCATCTGGTACGGGGGAGGGACCCTGGCTAAGGACTTGTCCCTGCCAGCACTGCGTGCTGGGTGGCCGGTAGACAGTGCCGCCGAAGCGGTCCCGGAATGGGCAGCGGCGGCGAAGAATCGCCGCTTCGCCACCCCGGACACAAGTGTTGTCTCCGGGGTGCAGTTGCGGGAGTACTTCAACGAACTCGACAGCTATATGAAGACGCTGGGGCAGACCAACGTCAACGACCCCGCCGCCTACGCACAGATCGCCCGCCAAGGGGCCGGGTTGTTCTCCGCCTGGGCTGTGGCAGCAGGTGCCGAAGGCGAGGCAAGCGCGAAGGAATTGGCGGAAGCGGCGCGGCTGTTTGCCCGTCACGCTGAGCTTTCTGAGAAGCCCGTCCGCGCCGTCACCCCACCGTCGGCGGTCTACGCCGATCTGTGCACGCACCACGCCATTGGTATCTCCCGCAGGGCCGGGGCTGTGGCCGTCGTGCGTGCCTGGGCGAACATGGGCACCAAACTCGGCGGCGCGTTCCAGGCTAAGGGGTGGGCGCAACGCTCAGCAGTTTTGACCACTGATCTACGCCAACGCCTGGACACCGTGCACGACACCTACCGGATCATCAACCCACTACCGGCCCGCACAGGTGCCCAGGTGCCGGCCAAGGGTGGCACCGCAGTGCTTACGGCACGACCGGACACCGCCCGCAGGGCAAGCTCTCGCGAGGAGCAGATGGACGCTTTGGAGGCACGCCTGCGGGCAGCAGGTGTGGACGAAAAAGCCATTGCCGCCCGCATGTTTGCTGAACAACAAAACAACACCACAGCAGGCCCACCCCCACGAGGCAGGACCCCACAGGGGCCCCGGCCTATCGGCAACACTCCACGGACTAAAGACCGTGGCCCAGAGAGAGGTATTTAGCCATGAATGAAGCAGACGAAATCGACGAACCGCTCCAGCAAGTCCTCCAACACGGCATGGCCATCTCCGCCCAACTCGGGAGAGAAGTCGCGCGCGTGTGGCAGATGAACATGGAACAAAAAGCGATGCTCAACTCCCGTGAAGCAGCACGGCTGACCATGGCCTTCGACAGCGAAAAGCAGACAGCCGTGGCCTTGCTGGCACCCACAGAACACCAGCAGTGGTGGGATGCGGCGAACCCAAGGGAACTCATGGACGCCTACCGTGTAGCCACCGCATGGAAAGACCACGACCCGGCAGCAGCCGAGGCAGAAAAACGCATCCGCCTTGAGGCCAGAATGCGATACGGCGTCGACGCGGACAAGCTCGCCCGTGAGTCCGCCGTCCACACATCCCCCATCATGGAAGCAGACCTTGCCAGACTGGCCCAAGCGCGGGAGTGGGCCATAGTCTCCAACCGCAAAGACATCCTTCCCAGCTTCTACCCAGAAGCCACACGGATGCGGAACCTCCTCAACGACTACGACGAAAAAGAAGCCGCCATCGCCAAGCGAGCAGAGGAAGCAGCCACCGCCAATCGTGAACAAGGCGACGCCCAGACCCGGGAAGCCGCAGACGAGTTCACCCAATCCAGGCAAGACAATGACCACGCCGCAGGTGTTGAGCTCGACGGCCCTTCCGCTGCTGAGGAAGCCTGGTACCGGGATCTGTTCCTCACCGAAACACCCGAAGCCCAAGAAGAACGCACCCAAGCAACCGCGTTGAGGGAAACCGCCGAGCAGCACGACCAACAAGGCGAACGAGTCCTCATCACCGCAGGAGCCGCCTACGACTCAGCAGAACGCCAAGAAGCTCTCGCGGACCGCATGCGTGCAGCAGGGGCACCCGAGAAGGGAATCACCGCACGCCAATTCGCCCAATCACAACAAAAACACCCCATCAGCCACGCCGCAGCAGGCAAAGGCAAAACCGTGAACAAGGTCAAGACCAACTCACCGAACAAAACCCAGACCCAAGGCAAGCAACACAGCCGCTGACACTACGGCCACCGGCCGTCCAATCCATGCCAAAGCCCCGGTTCATCGACTGCCTACACATGCTCTGGTGGATGGAACGGGGATTTTGGCACGGGGCCGGGAAGGCAACGTCATAGACAGGGCCATTTCCCTTGCCTGCGCTCTTATGTGGTGGCCCTGCTACCCCCTCCTTGCCGTCATGCAGATCACACTCATTCACCGTCCAACGGCCACGTACTACATGAGCGCCGAACGGGACGCCGTCATAGCCATCAGCACCACCCGCAAAGGGTGGCACGTCAGCGACCACGGCAGCGCAGCACCCGGCACAGCCCAAGGCAAAAACCTCCGGACAGCACTACTCCCACACCTGACCGAACAGGCACGCAGCGACAACATATCAATCCACGCCACCGCCGCGAACGCAAAACTTGCAGCACTCTAAGCAACAGAGCTACCCGGACTTGAAGACGTAGGAGCAGGCTTCCCAAGAGGACGAAAACTATGTACTCCCGAGTAAAAGTTCGTGACTCTAAATTGGTTGTTGTTTGACGGAAACAGTCGTTTCTAACCCGCACCCTGAAATGCCCGGTCACTGTTACGGCTGAGGTCTACCCGTCTCGACCCGTGAACAGTATGCCTACTTTCGTGATGTCAACGAGCATCACAAAAGAAGCGACGTCTATATTCAGGGTGGATCGTGCCGTGCGCAAATCACGGCACGATCCAAAGGATACGCGGCGGCCCACTCGTATCGGCGTCTGCCCCTAGGATGAAGCCAATACTGAAGCCAATCCGAAGGACAAGAACCATGAGCGTGTGGGGCATCCATAATGACACTCTGACAACAGAACTCATCGATGATGGCTTCGTCAGTATCGGATGGGACACGGTCGGCGATCTGAAACTGATCCCGGGTTCCAGAGAGGAGCTCAAACACACGCTAAACCTGGCACTCCCCAACTCGAATCCCCGCGCGATCGCCGGATGGGCTGGGATCCTGCTCCGGTTCAGGGACGAAATCAAACTAGGCGATGTCATCGTGGCCCCCTACAAGCCAGACAGCACCATCAACATCGGTGTCGTGACCGGCGACTACGAATTCCTCGCCGCCGCGGAAACCCACCGTCACCGCCGGAAGGTCGATTGGAAAAAGATCGGCCTGTCCCGCACGATCTTTACCCAGCCGGCACTCTACGAACTCGGGGCCTTCCTGACCGTGTTCAGGATCCGCAAGAACACCAAGGAGTTCCTAGCAGCTCTCTCAACACAGGCGCAATCGACAGAAGAAGTCACCGAAATCGTGGAGAAGGCCGCCGTTACCCGCCGTGAGGAGGGCATCTCCGACGAGCCCCGCGCATCGCGCATCGAACGGCATACCCGGGACTTCGTCATGGAAGCACTCCACGAAAAACTCACGCACCGCCAGTTCGAGGAGTTTACTGCCGATCTGCTGCGTGCGCTGGGATACCAGGCACGCGTCACCCCGTATTCCCAAGATGGAGGGGTAGATGTGATCGCGCATCGAGACCTGCTGGGCCTCGAGCCCCCGTTGATCAAGGTCCAGTGCAAACACCAAACAGGGACCACCGGCTCACCGGAGGTCCACCAGCTCAGCGGCACCCAAGGACCGGGCGAACTGGCACTCTTCGTCACCCTAGGTTCCTACAGCCGTGACGCCCTTGCCCTAGAACGCCAACGCCCTGGGATTAGGCTCCTCTCCGGTGAAGATGTCGTCTCCCTAGTCTTGGAACACTACGCGCAGCTGCCCGAACGTTGGCGCCTGCTCATCCCGTTGACCATGTTGTTAGTCGTGGCCGACAGCGCCACCTAACCATGGCTCCCCTGACGCTATCGTCTTACAACCACCAAACCATTGATTTTCAGGAGTTGTCCCGTGGCGAGAACCCGTAGAACCGCTGAACAGGTCGCAGAACTTCTACGCGACGGCGGCCCCATTCCCCAGACTGCCGACGTCCAATCTCAGGGGCTCAATTTCTATCCGCGACACTGGCTCTCAAAATGGGATCCTTCGCAAATGCCAGAGATCCCCCAGATCCTTGGACAAGAAGGGCTGGATGCACGCGGACGCAAGCGGCTCACCCGTGAGGATCTGTTCCGCCGAGGGTCACTGATCACGTCCACCGCCGATGCCATCGACTTCTATGTGGCGGTTTGCTCTTGGGGAGTAGGAAACAAGGCCAGGGATGTTTACCGCCGCATCGAACCCTTGAAGCACCCCGAAGCTGGAGATCGCCTGCTTCACGGGATCATGTCCGTCCAAGGACCAAACGGATCTGCCGTTGCCGGGTACCAAGCCTTCCGCAACGTGAATGACGCCTATCTGAAGGGTCTGGGTCCGGCTTTTTTCACCAAGCTTCTCTACTTCGCAGCAGGGCAGCCCACCGTGGGCCAGAACGGGCACCCTTTGATCCTGGACCAGAAAGTTGCCAAAGCCATCGGATGGACCGCGAAGACTTGGTGGAGTGTTGAGGAGTACATGGACTACCTGGATTTAGTAGATCAGACCCGTCGTTTACTCGATCCCGTGCCCCGGGCTGATTGCATTGAGTATGCGCTCTTCTCACCGGCCCTGCGGAACTCACCAACACGAAAACCGCAGCCCAAGGCCCATAACGAACATTGGAGCAATATCCGGCAGTAAGGGCTCGTCGATGTGTCCGGGGCGTAAGAATATGGACTGCGCCACCGCTTGTTTTGTCTTGCAAAACATAGGTTTCGAGACACTCAGGTTGTGAGACACCCTTCTCGGATTAGCAGAAGAAGAGTGAACCGTCCTGCGGATGGATCGCTTGGCGGACTATCGGTTGATGTCATTTTTATTTCCCTTCACTCTTATTCAATTTCCTGCGCTTTTTGTCCTTCTTCTTCAGCCACTTCTTATGCTCAACGGAGGCACCACGTAGCGGAGCCACGCGGTCGCGGTGGACGACCGGCCAGCTTGCGGCGCCCCCGGAGAGGGTGCTGGCATAGTGACTGCAAGCATAGAACGTGTTTACAGTCGTGGCCTTACGGACTTCTTCCAATTCTTCAATATCCCCCATCGGATTTACACCGTCTGTGAATGGACCGGAAGCTACCAAGTTCTGGCCACTCAGGTTAGAACTGCCAACACCTTCCTGGTTGTGCATGAAGACGAAAGTTTGGTAGAGCGATGGACGTCCAAAGTAGGTGCTTTCAGCGTAGGCATGAGTCGCGGCGCCTCGTTCCTCGTACATACCATTCGGCTGCTCAATGACCTCAGCAAATTTTGAATGGCCCAGTATTCCGCCTACAAGTCCAAAGGTCAGGTCACGAAGATCTACCTTAAACTTGAGATCAGTCACGGTGATAGACCAAGAGATGACTGCTCCGCTCTCGACCTGCGCGACTATCCACGCATGGTTAGTTTTGAATACGTAGTTGATAGCGGATTGGGGGATGAATGCCGTGTCCTGAATAATCGGAACCCCAAAAAGTGACCGCAAGTGATCCTCTGTCACGCCTAGGGCCATCTTGGCCAATCGGCGTTTCAGTTCCCTTCGGCTACCGCCCTTACGGTTCCACCAATTGCGTACCGTGACGCTAAACGGAACAACTGTAGCCACCGCGACAAAAATGGTTGCGAACAAGCCTAAGGAGTTCCAGAAGGATACGTCGAACATGTCGCTACTGATTTTCTTCTGAACTTTCGGTGCTGCCATCACTCGGGTGGCTAGCCTTCCACCGCTGTGCTAATTCAGCGCTTCTGGCGTCTTTAGCATCACCATCTCGTGAGACAACCTTAAGGCCACCTTGAAGCTCGCTCCACTTCTTCTGGTTCTTGCTAATGTCGCGTAGGGCTCGGGCTGCATGGTGGATACCGAGGATCTCCGCGTAGATGCGGGATTTGTAGATATTCAGATCTATAACGACATCGCTGCTTTGCTCAACCTCGTCAATACCCTGATATGTCACTGCGCCCTTGTATATGGTCGGCAAGTCATCCCTGCTAGACCGTACATTGGTGAAATCGAATAGGGTACGCCACTCCTGTCCAGGGGCCAGGAAAGAAATGACTTCGGGTAGTTCCACAGCCTCATCCCCACTTTCGCCAGCGGTCCGGTTAAGGATCGGCTCAAAAGATAAGCGGACGTTGCGACTCGCGGTCTGACCGAAGTTCTTGATTACAAGATCAAGGACTTCCGCACCAACGGCATTATCTTCGAGGTAAGCAACCACATAGGGCTGGGATTTCTCTCGTTCCAATTTCTTTGTCTGCTGACGAGCTGAAGCAGCCTCTTTTAGCTGGCCCCAGGCAATCCACAGTGCAACTGCAGCAATCAGAAATGTTAGACCGGAAGCTATCGCCCCGATCCATTCAGGTACGCCCGGGCCGTTGTCTCGGATCGCGCTTACCAGCTCTGCGAGTTGCTTGTCTGTCATGGGGACAAGCCTGCCAGAGATGACTGGCATCTATTTACAGGGTAGTCACGGCTCACAGCGCGATCTGTCCTAATATGTAGCCATAAACGAAAAATATGCACTTCGAGCGTAACTGGCACTCCGCGAACTCAATCCATCCAGGATAGGCGTCTCCTAACCCTAGGGATGTGAGACACCAAGTCGCTGCAGAACGGCGGATAAGTGATCTTGAGGATGCCGCCTGTGGATTTGATCGCCTTGTGGCGGCGTCTTGTGATCGCTCCCTGTTACCCCTCATACACGTAGCCGGATTGGATTACGGGCATCAGGGATGAATTTTAGCGTTTTCGAAAAAACCGCCATCTGTCACTGGGATTCACACGCACACCTGATGGTCTGGCCAGTCAGCTGGCCCTGGCCTTCGGGCCTATTCTGCGGCTACCTATCTTTGCCTTTTTCGTTGTTGTTGCAGTGTGGTTGCGGGATAAACAGTGCGATGGTGGCCCCAGTATGAAATGACGTAGCGTTAATACTCTGGCAACGATGAGTAGTCCCGCAGTGCGTACGTGCGGCTTATCCCTGGGACGAGAGGATGATGGCTTTCTGCTGCAGGAACTCTTCGTCGGTTAGGATCCCTTTGGCGTGGAGTTCGGCAATACGCTCAAGCTTTCCGTAGACGTCAGTTGCCGGGGCTGCTGGTGCCTGCTGGGGAGCCGGAGCAGTCTGGGCATTCCGGATTGCGCGAATCAGCGAGTCGCCCTGACCGTGTCCAAGCGCGGTGATGGTCGCTTTCGTCCCGGAGTAGTTGATCTTCAGCGTCTCACCGCCCATGGCCTTCTTCAGATCGATTGATTGGATGGCCCCGAGCGAGAAGGACGTGAGGTCTTCCGATCCGATGCTCTTCTCTAGGAAGAGTAGCCGGCGGTCGGTTGCGGCGGCGATTCCGGCCTTGTTCTCGAACCTGCCGACCCCTATGGCGTCAACGTTTTCACCCCGGTCCAGAACGTTGGCGAGATGGGCAATTTCCTTCCGGCCAAAGATACGCAGAGCCACCTGGCTGGCCGCTGCCTCAATTCCATGGTCATCCAGCAGACCCTCCGGGAGACCTTCGGAGATCTTAATCAGGTGCTTGTAGTGTTTGTTCCCGAGACCTTCCACTCGCCAATCAATATGCGTCTTACCGGCGTCCGGAGTGATGGCGCCGGTGATCTTCGCCGCCCACTGGTTACTGAGAATCGCCTGCGGGACGATGACGGCGATTTCGCTAGGACTCAACGACTTGACGGTGAACTTCGCCTGCTCAACGGCTGGAGGGAGTATATCGAGGACCGTCGTGTGGTCAGTGAGCAGAGTCCATTGGACTGTCCGTGAAATTGTCGCCATACCGGAACTGTACCCAACGCGGGTCGCGTAAAACAGAACAACCGACACTGAATTGAAAACGGTTGCGGAATCTTCTCCGACGGCGTGAGAGTATCGTCGACTTCAGTCATGAAGTTATACAGCGTGGCTGTCAAAAGCTACCGTTTATGACAGGCTTTGAAGGCTGACGAAGTGACCGTCCTGTCCTGTGATTTCACCGCTTTGTGGTGGCTTCCGTTATTGCTTGATGTCGCTGTCGTTGGCGGCAACGGTTGTCTTGCATGACAGGGGATACGAGACAGATAGGTTTTGAGAAACTTTTCGGGATGGATCGCCAGTCGAGATCATATCCGTGACGGCGTTGTCGTTCTTGGCATCCGTCTGTGCAATCGCTGCGTTAGGAGTGTCCGCTGTGCCGTGCGTTGCTGTGTGTGAGAACTCTGGACGGGTCTTAGTCTTCTCTGAAGCCTTAGCTGGTGGCTTTGTGCCGGCTGGGGGTTGGTCTGTGGTGGGGTTGATGGTGGAAATCTATACTTCCAGGGCTTCGGCTATGGGTCCGCCGACTTGTTTTTTGCGGAGGTAGTATTCCGCCTCGTGGGGTTTGGCGCCGTTGTCGACAGTCCACCCTGATTCCAGTACTGCGTCGGATGGTCGGCTTGCGGAGAAGAGTGGGGTCAAGTTAGGTTCGGCGGCGACGAGGTCGTTGCGGTCGGCGATGTTTACCCAGCGTCGGACCTGGTTCGGGTAGACGGGCGGTTGGGGATTGAGTCGATCGTAGATGACGCTGCGTAGGCCTAGGGGGCTACCTAGGGTCAGGAGCAGTGGCAGTGGGGTGTGCAGGTGGGTGGCGGCGATTTCGTAGGCGATGACCGAACCGAGGGAGTGGCCGATGATGATTTTCGTTTCCGGCCCGATTTGGGCCAGCACCCGGTTCTGGATCTCGGTGTGCAGGCCCGGATCGGTAAGATACCGGGTGACTTGGCGTAGGGATTTGTTGACGAATCGCTCGGCTAGGGCCATGCCACCGATCGCGAACCAAGATAAACGTGTGACCGCGTGGAGAACGGCTCGGGCAGCTTCCTCTTTCATTCCCATCTCTTCATGACCTGGATCCAGGTAGCCGAGTTCACGCACTGCGGTGTCCCGGTCTGCAGGCTCGCCGCGGTCCGCGGCTCGGTTCAGCCATTCGGTGGCCAGTGCTTGGGCCAAGGCCAGTGCGCTGGGGTCCAGATCATCCAGGTCCTCATCTGAGCCCTGCGCTCCGGGGTCTAGGAAGAGATCACCGTAGGCGGCCATCCCGACGTTGATGTCCCGGGGGCTACGGTCGGGCCAGATCCTGTCGGACAGCTCGGGATGACCGGCTGCGAAGATGCCGTCCGCGATCGCTGGAAGCCATCGTGCTTCCAGGCTTGCTGGGCCTTCCTGTTCTTGAGCGATGCCGTGAATGAGAACGATTTCGGCCATGCTTTTCTTCTCCTCCGCTGTCTGAGGGTCCGTGCTGTCGTGCCGGGTGCGGTTGGTTCAGATCTTATAGGCGGAGGCGTCTTCGTGGTAGACATAGGGATGGCTATCCGTCACGCCCTGGTTGTGGGTTCCCAATGCAATGAGCTCGCCAATCAGTGCTTGTCGTTTTTACCTGATCGTGCCACGCGTCTGTTCGAGGTTCTGACCGATCCGCGCCGCGGTGAATGTGCGCCGGCACCGGAGAGTGTGCTGCTTTTGGACCCCACGATGGTGGAGCTGAAACAATCAGTAGAGGATGCGGTGGCTCGTGCTTCGAGGGCACGGGCGACCCTCGTATTCGCTTTCATTGGACATGCGGAAACGGATGTGACCAGGATTTCCCGGCCGCTGTTTCTGCTGCCCACAGACGGCAGCGCCACGGCACCAAAGACCGACACCGCCTACGAAATCGGGCACCGCCTGGGCGAGATGGACCTCGGCAGTCTGGACGGGCTGATCCTGATCTTGGATACCTGCCACGCGGGGGCTGGCGTGCGGGATGTCATCAAGAGCGGTTTGGATTTGAAGGATCAGGTTCGGCTGGAACTGCTGGCAGGCACGTTCCTGCGTGTAGCGCGCAATGGCTGTTTTTCCCATTCGCTGATCGATTTGATGGAGAACGGCCACGCTGAGCTGTCGACGGATTATTTGGAAATCCGGCATGTCGCCAACGTGGCCGCCGATAAATGCCGGGCGGTGCAGGATCCCCCGGTCTATATCGGCTCGGGCATGGGGCAGAACGCCAGTGATCCGGGGCTGTGGGTGACCCGCAACGTCGCCTCCCCAGGACACTGGCCGCTATCGGGTACCCCGGAGGGCGCCCAAGCGGTGACCTTGACCCAGTCGTTCCAGTCAACCCATGACTTGGAACGCATTATCCATGCCCTCGGGAGCCAGCGCCTGGTGGTGGTCCAGGGTGGCCCGGGCTCTGGTAAGTCTGCCCTAATGGCGGCATTGGCACGTCCGGAACTCGTCCCTGACCTGCCTCGCCGGTATCTGGCCGCAGTAGTTTTCACGGCCCTGACCCCCACATTGGCTGCCCTAGCTGAGAGCATCGCTGGGCAGTTAGCAGATACAGCCGGATTTCCCGAAGCCACCTCCACATATGACGGCGGGTTCACCCTGGATGAACAGGATCAGCTCCCGGCCCTGGAGCGGCTGGTCTTCGGACCGCTGCGACACCTGAAGGTACCGCTGGGAAAGAAACTCCGACTGGCCATCGACGGTATCGACCAGCTCGAACCGACGGTACGCGGCGAACTTCTGGACACAGTCACAAAAGCTGCCCAGGATGACAGGCTTGAGCGCGTGAGCCTGCTACTGAACACCCGCGGCGACGGAATCGAAAACCTTGGCACGGACCCGGTCATGCTCGCACGACCGGGCAAAGGCGAAATCACCGAGTACCTCACGGCCCTGGACCTGCCGGTCACACTAGCCACCGATCTCGCCACGCATGCCTCCAGCTGGCTACAGCTTCGACTCCTAACGGACGTCGCGATGACCTTGGGAAGAGAATCCGTCGGCCAAGTAACCGACCTGAATGAACTGTACCGGCAACTCCTCGCCTCGCTTCCCGGGGAGGACACTGGCCAAACAAGGATTGTCCTGACGGTGTTGGCGGCCGCCGGGAACGGACCGATCTTACCGATTGAAGTTGCGGTCGAGGCCTGTTTCCGGGCGGGTGGGCCGGCCGACGATGCACGCTTCCGCAATGTCGTCGCAGCACTGGGTGGCATGGTGGCCCGTGCTGATCCGGGCACGCCGAACGAACTTCTGGGACTTTTTCATGAAACCCTGGTCCACAGGTCCGCCACGAGAATGACCGGGACACCGCAATCCGTGACGCTCACGAAGCAATCCTCGATGCACTCGACACCGTCAACGATCCGGCGGCGGATACCTACCGGCGCCAGCGCGCCCCCGAACACCTCTGGGCGCTGCAACGATACGGGGAAGCCCTCGAAATGGTGGCCGACACTCTCGAACACCGGCCATCCGACAACCTTGCACTCCTACAAACCTGGTCAAACAGAGCCAAAGACGTGCTGTCAGCCGACAGCCTCGAACTAATGGGGATTCATCACAACCTGGCGTCCTGGACCGGGCAGGCAGGGGATGTTGCCGGGGCGATCACCTTGTTCCAAGAGCTGCTGGAAGCCCGGATCCGGGTCCTGGGCCCGGATGCCCCCGACACCCTGATCACCCGCAACAACTTGGCGTACTGGACCGGGCAGGCAGGGGATGTTGCCGGGGCGATCACCTTGTTCCAAGAGCTGCTGGAAGCCCGGATCCGGGTCCTGGGCCCGGATGCCCCCGACACCCTGATCACCCGCAACAACTTGGCGTACTGGACCGGGCAGGCAGGGGATGTTGCCGGGGCGATCACCTTGTTCCAAGAGCTGCTGGAAGCCCGGATCCGGGTCCTGGGCCCGGATGCCCCCGACACCCTGATCACCCGCAACAACTTGGCGT